>JALZES010000012.1 GCA_030861915.1 Thermoproteota archaeon | reverse complement strand
TACAAGATGGTTTTGGACTGTTCCCCGGCCAATATTCAATTTTATAAAAAAGCCGGATTCCGAGAACACGAAATTTCCATGCGATATGATATTCTCTAACCCAGTGAATTGAAGTCATATCCACTTAAGACCCGCCCAACTTACTTCGAAGGAGAATAATTTATATACAGATTATGAGTTGTTGATCCTTGTCTTTCCTGCAGGTAGAAGATCGATAGTAGGCTATGGTTTATTGTAAAAAGTCCGCTAAAAGTCGTTCGTGATCGGAAAACGTCGCTTAACGTGACCCTTTATTTGCAATTTTCGCTCCATCCTTGTTTAAATAGCTGTATTGCAAATAAAATTGGCCAAGGGAAATGCAAAATTCAAAAATATTATGCTCTTTATGTCAAAAGGATGAAATGATCACCGACCTTGAATCGGGTGAGATTATCTGTAGTAGTTGTGGATCAGTCGTGTCTGACAAAACCCAAGAAACCAGAGCCGAATGGCGTGCATTCAACCAAGAAGAATCTAATAACAGAACCAGAACCGGAATCCCAACTTCGCTTGCACGGCACGATATGGGTCTATCCACGGTCATCGGCAAGAGCGACAAAGATGCGAGCGGTCGCGGACTAGACACAGCGATGCGCGCAACCATGGAGAGGCTTAGGACTTGGGACTTCAGGACTCAGGCTCACACTCCAACTGATAGAAATCTTCGGCATGCTTTTAGCCAGCTGGATATACTGAAGGACAAATTAGGTCTTCCTGATGCAGCGACAGAAAAAACCGCATACATTTACAGGAAAGCCCAAGAGAGAGGGATGGTTCGTGGCCGAACGATATCTGGGGTTTTGGCAGCCGCTGCTTATATTGCCTGCAGAGAAACCGGTATTTCAAGAACTCTTTCAGACATAGCCGGCGTCAGTAACATTAAGCGAAAAGAACTAGCCAGGACTTATAGATTACTTGTTTTTGAACTAGATTTAAAAATACCTATGGTCGATCCTATGAAATGCATAGCTAAAGTAGCTAACAAGGCGAATCTAAGCGAAAGAACTAAACGTCAAGCAATTACTATCATGAATAAGATTACCAAAAGTGGTGTTTCCGCTGGGAAAGATCCCATGGGTCTCGCTGCCTCAGTTCTCTATCTATCATGTTTGAACACAGGCGAGTCCATATCCCAAATGAATATTGCCGACGCCTCGGGAGTTACAGAAGTAACCATAAGAAATAGATTCAAAGATCTAAAGAGCCAGCTGCGACTCAATTAACATTCATCTCAATCTTTTTGTTCCCTATTCTGTATCATCCATGATAAGGAGCTTGTTTATTTTTCTGGATAGAATGTCGACAATAGATAAATGAGGATCGGCATTGCGAGCAGATATCCGTTATGAATCTTATATTCTTTCCCGGTTTGACTATGCTACCAGACTATCAAACGGTATCGTAGCCGGTCCACCAACAGACAGAGCCAATGCGGGTGTTATAATGTTATAAAAGTTAAAAACACTCCGAGTAGATAAGTATAACTCGGAGAACCGTGGACTACAAACAATATGCTAATCAGGTAATGGGGTTTGTATCATCCTCGACTCCTGAATATGGCATAAGGTTCTTAGTCAAACTCGTTAACAGTGGGTCAGGACCGAGAATTAGTTCTTTTTTTGGACTTAGAGGCCAGTCAGCCATCTCGAAAAGCGATCAGTCAACTGCGTTGAAACTTCTGGAGAAGCAATTCATAGAAGAGGGCGAGGGCAAGTTATTCTCTGGTTCAGCCAGTTACAGGTTAACGGAACGAGGAATATTCTATCTCTTATCAGAGCTAGAAGAATATCCTCCGGTGCTCCTGATAAAGTATTCTGAGAGTAATGTGCTACAAACTTTGATCTATCAGTTTTTTGAAGCTCAGACTATCAAACGCTGCACGGCCAGTATGTATTCAGAGATCACCAGATATTTGAAACAATGTTGCGCTACGACTATTTCTAGGTTAGATTCCCTCAGAAATTCGCCAACAGAAGAAAACCTAGACGAAAACATTAAAGAACTAGAATTGGACCTGACGTGGTTGGCAAAAATTCTTGTTTTAAAACTTGCAATGATGTATAGTGAAGCAGGTATTCTTCGTTCTACAGCAGGAATGACCAAAGACAACGCAAAAGTTGCGCTGTACGAACTCGAAAACGATATGAAACGTGTCCTCTCCAAGGATAACAAGTTTAGAAACTTTCTGGACACAGCCTACGGTGAGATCGCAGAGGGATATCAAGAACTTCAAAAATTGTCAGAAGAAGTATGAGCTAATATTTCAGCCCTAGGATAGTTAGTTCTAATACATGAAGACAACGAATATTCATCCAGTTGTAAATATTGACCACCGTCGAAAGCGAGCGTTGAACGCCTCTCCAGCTAAACGTCGCTTATTTAAAAGAGCGGAGTAATTTTTGATTACCTGAGACCTTGCAAGTGGCCGTCCTCCTCCACTTTATCTGCATCCGCCGAGATATAACGCCAAATAATGTCCGCTTTATCTGACTGAAAATCCCAAGGAGCAATAAGAACTAGGTCGTTATCTCTTATCCACATTTTTCTTTTTATTTTTCCCCTGATTCTACAGGTTCTTACCTTTCCATCAGAACTCTTGACTATAATGTTGTCTCCGCCTACCAATTTAATAACTCTGCCAAAGAGTTCTCCACTCTGAGGCATGACAAGTTCCTTCAAATACGATTCATTGAGTACTTTTCTCTTACCTAAGCTTAAAAACCCCTAAGATTAAAACCTGATCTAAGGAATCGTACTATTAGCATAAAAATGTATTGGCTCTGAAGGACAAAAAATCAGACTGACGCGGCTGATATGTAGACATCAACCCGTTAAAGTATTACGGAAAGTACCATGTGACCTAATTCGAAATGTTGGCTGTTTGAGAATTTGTGAGCTCGTAAAATCGGATACATTCAATTAGGTAATGGAGTCCTTTATGAGAAGGGAAAGAAAGAACCTTTTCTTGGACAGCAGAATTTCATGGTTAGGACCTCTTATTGTTTCATATTTCACCTTAAAAGATTGTGCCAGAAGCGGTTGGAAGCGAAATACCAAGATGCTAGACGCTATCAGGTTTATGTTTTGAGAGCAAATAATAAATCTGGTCTGAGCGCACGACTTCGCTATGGACGTTTACTCCGAAGACAGACCGTGGGGTAGGTTTGAAAAATTTCATGAGAACAAACTTTGCACTGTCAAGCTTATCTATGTTAAACCGAATTCTCGGCTAAGTCTACAATATCATGACAAACGATCTGAGTTCTGGAAAATAGTTTTTGGTACAGCGTATATTCAGATTGACGACAGATCCTATGTCCTTAAAGAAGGTCAGACCATTGAGATTCCTAATAAGGCTAGGCATAGGGTTGAGGCAAAAGAAACAAAGTGTACAATTCTTGAGATATCTTACGGTATTTTTGACGAAAGTGACATAGTTCGACTAGAGGATGATTACAAGAGAATATCTCCAACTTCGGCGCGCTAGTTAAAAAGAACGGTTTATCTTTGATTTAGTTTAGAAATTGAATATATGAAGTGGCATAGTATATAGCAAAACAAGTATGTGCAGACCTGGAGATATTCACCGAATAGTTCTACTCTATTCGAAATACAAATAAAGCCCTCTTAACGTTCTACCGTGTATGAGCGCAAGCAAAAAACCACATATGAATTTGGTGGTTACAGGTCATGTAGATAATGGTAAATCGACTATAGTGGGTCACTTAATGGTGGATTTGGGTGTAATTGATCAGAGAACTATTGACTCTTTTGCAAAGGAATCAGAAGCGACTGGGAAAGGTGATACTTTCAAGTACGCCTGGGTTTTAGACAGCATTAAGGATGAAAGAGACAGGGGTATAACTATTGATCTTGCTTTCCAAAAGTTCGAGACTTCCAAGTTCTTTTACACTTTAATTGATGCACCTGGTCACAGGGACTTCATCAAAAACATGATAACAGGAGCTTCAGAAGCGGATGTCGCTGTCCTTGTGGTCTCCGTCAAACCAGGAGAAACCGAAGCAGCCACAGATCCAGGAGGCCAAGCGAGAGAACACGCGTTTTTAGCCAGAACGTTAGGCGTGGGACAAATTGTGGTTGCTTTAAACAAAATGGACGATGCGGGTTATGCCGAAGCTCGATACAAGGAGGTAAGGGAAACCGTTGAAAAAATGTTGAAGCTTGTGGGATACAATACATCAAAAGTAAATTTCATCCCGGTGTCGGGTTGGAAAGGAGATAACCTAGTGAAGAAATCAGAAAATATGCCCTGGTACAAGGGCCCAACTTTGGCAGACGCTCTAGACATGTTTGAAGCTCCTGAGAAACCCATCGGCAAGCCGCTTAGGATACCAATTCAAGATGTTTATTCCATTACTGGTGTAGGCACGGTCCCTGTCGGGAGAGTGGAGACTGGTAGAATCAAGGCCAATGACAAAGTAATAGTAATGCCCGCAGGGGTAACAGGAGAGGTAAAATCAATTGAAACGCATCATACTCAGATGGATACAGCCGAGGCAGGAGACAACATAGGCTTTAACTTAAGAGGAGTGGATAAAAAGGCAATAAAACGAGGAGACGTTATTGGATCCTCGGACAGCCCACCGACAGTTGCAAAGGAGTTCGAGGCGCAGATTATCGTGATACATCATCCTACGGCGATGGCTCCTGGCTACACTCCAGTCTTGCACGCTCACACGGCACAAGTCGCCGCTACTCTCAGTGATTTCGTGGCTAAAATAGATCCCAAGACAGGTGGAACAGTAGAGGAAAAGCCAAAGTTTCTCAAGACAGGAGACGCTGCTATTGTCAGGATAAAACCAGTCAGACCGTTAGCAATAGAAACCTTTAAGGAGTTTCCCGAGATTGGTAGATTCGCACTGAGAGACATGGGGACAACTATAGCGGCCGGTGTAATCAAGTCGATCACGGAGAAATTCGATCCTTCAGCCAAAAAATAGTGTGAAAGAATTGGTGAATTTTGACTTAGGAGTACTACAAGAGGTATAACCGAAATTGGCACAGGAAGCGCGAATAAAACTGACATCCACGAACCTTTTGACACTTGAGGGAGTATGTTCTGAAATTAAAGGCATCGGCGAGAAGAACGGTATAAAGCTAAAAGGTCCTCACCCCTTGCCAACGAAAAAAATGAAAATTGTAACCAGAAAATCTCCATGCGGGCAGGGTACAAATACTTACGATAAATACGAAATGAGAGTTCATAGACGTGTCATAGACCTGGGTGCCGACGACAGGTCGATAAGACAGCTTATGAGACTAAAGATTCCAGATGACGTTTACATAGAAGTTTCCTTAACTCAATAGTCCTCCACTTGTGGAAAGGAAAGGTGATATAGGATTTTTTACCTAATGACGGCATCCTATTCCGCTGAATGCGGACGCAAGATACATAGTATCGACGAATCTAATTAGGAAAGCAATATCCTGTTGCCATGCAACAGTCATAATAAGGTGGACATACGCGACTTGAGTGAGGTTATTTGACATTACGTACGTTGTTTATGATTTCCTTTCGAGCATCGATAATGTTGAGGATAAGATGGCAAGAGCTGTGCACTCTTCGAAATATCGGCTGAACAATCATAACAACTATCATAGCCATCTACGAAAACCAATTTATATTGTAAGAAGGGTATCTCTGAACTATGTTTTTACCCATTGGAACTTTGAGAATTTCAGCGCTTATTCTCTTACCAGTGTTTTTGGTATCGTGCAATGCATTAGATGCCGGCGCTCAAAACGAAACAACCGATTCTCTATCGCAGGTGATGTCACGCGCAAATGAAACGAGTTCGACGGGTAACAACAATGGTTCCACGCCTATATTATTTGAAGCTACAAGTAGAAGCGATGGAGATAAGGGTTTGAATCAAAGCTCATTTAAGGCTCAAATATCATGGACACCTAATGATATTGGGAGCGAAAACTCTTTCGGAATAAAATTTCTAAACTCTAGTTCTGGAGAAGAACTCCAAGATGTCATGTACGACGTTATGCTATTCAACGAAGGAAACCACCTAAGTGAAAGCCATCGCTCAAATCAGCAGGCGGCTAGCCAGAGGTACACATTCCCAGAACCCGGATTTTATACCCTCAGAATAGATAATATCGGAAATACCACAGCAAGCATTGACTTGCCGATGCAAGTCATTCCAGAATTTTCTGGGGCGGCGTCCGCCACGGCTCTCACGGCAGGATTACTTGCCACCATACTATTTATAGTCAGATTCAAAATCGGTCGCGCAGGTTTTTTTCGAGCAGGTGACTTAAGATGAAAATTGCCATCTCTCTGGTTCAGATTTGATGATATGCTTAGGATTTTGGTTAAAAATGAATGTCCTTTTTTTCTTTAGGTGTGGGGTACTTGTTTCCTCCTAGATTTGCCTGGACGATCCCAATTCTTGTCAGAGCAAAAGCCCCTATTATGA
>JALZES010000111.1 GCA_030861915.1 Thermoproteota archaeon | reverse complement strand
ACATTATATCATGTGGATTTGGACGACAGAATGAGCGGAAAAATCCATTTACTAATAGAGCAGACAAAGTAACTGAATGGACGGACCTGTGGCTTTACAATTCAAATCGGGCAAAGGATATTCAAGTGGGCGACGACAACGGCTGGACGGCTACACTCGTAATGGCAGAATTCCCTGGTGCAAAGTTAAGATGCCCATGTGCATGGTCGGACAGCGAAATAATAAAGCAAGGGAAATCATTCTTCTCCGCTTACGGCATGAGAGCACTTGCTGACGCCCGTCCTTTCCATGTTGTCGATGGTCATGTCGCACTTGACTTGCCTCGAGAACCAGGTAAACAGCAATCATCTGTAAAGGTAGTAGCTATGGAGCTAGACAATAATAATAAAGTAATGCATGCTGTTGTACTGAACCCCATTAAAATAGGCGACCTGAACTCTGCTGAATCGTTATATCACGTGAATTTGGCTGAAGAAATGAGCGGAAAAAATCCATTTACTAACAGAGCAGACAAAGTAACTGAATGGACCGATCTCTTGCTGTGGAATTCTGATAGGAAGAACGGTTTGGCCATGGTTGAGGACAATCAAGTTTCAGTTACAATAGTAGCAGACAGATAAAACACTAAAACAATGTCATCCAAGATTATATAGGCAGTACAATTGCTGGACTTATCCTCGGCAACCTATGCCCATAACTCATTGTTGCAGCACATTTGGGATGTGCTATGGTTGCCGAGTTTTATATTTCAACACTACTTTTACATAAACTATGACGGTCGAGATATGGCTTATCACAATCTGGAGCATAATATACCATGAAAATAAGTAACGAAATAAAACACGATAAAGAGAAGAAGCTTTATGAAATGAACCTAGATCAGCGCTTAATTTACTTAAAAAAGGAAACAAAATTATCAGAACGTGACATAGATTTATTACGAAATCCATCTTCATTTGCATTCCTTAATGCTGATCGGATGGTAGAAAATGCTATTGGTGTACTATCTCTTCCTCTTGGTATCGCTACAAACTTTGTAATTAATAACAAGAAATATCTCGTGCCGATGGCCATAGAGGAGCCTTCGGTAATTGCTGCAGCAAGCAAGGCTGCTAAGATTGCGAAGATGAGCGGAGGCTTTAAGGCAGAATGCGGTAATGCGCTGATGATAGGGCAAGTGCAAGTGGTTTCATTATCTGTCTCCGTAGCCACAGCTCGGAGAAGAATTAAGGCTCACAAGAAAGAGATATTGATGATCGCTAACTCAAAAAGCACGTCAATTCAAGCTAAGAATTTGCAGGTAAAGGATGTAGACGATAAGAGTCCACAAAAAATGGGAAAAATGCTGGTTTTGGAATTGCTAATTGATACGAAGGATGCAATGGGCGCGAATACGATAAACACAATGTGCGAATCTATAGCTCCGAGAATAGAAGAATTAACAGGAGGCAAGGTAATCTTAAAGATTCTTTCAAATTATGCGACAAGGCGCCTTGTAAAATGTCGAGCAGTTTTTTCCCAAAGTGATATTGGAGGGAAAGATGTTGTAAAAAATATTCTCTACTCATATTCGCTCGCGTATTCTGACGTATACCGAGCAGTAACTCATAACAAAGGCGTCATGAACGGTATAGATGCGGCAGCTTTAGCCACAGGACAAGATTTCCGCTCGATTGAAGCAGCCGCCCATGCATACGCTGCGAGAGATGGCACATATCGGTCGCTATCGAACTGGTATAAAACCAGGAGGGGTGATTTTGTTGGTGAACTCGAATTACCACTTGCTGTTGGAGTAGTAGGTGGCTCAGCTTCAGTACACCCAATAGCTATGGTTGGATTAAAGATACTGGGAGTTAAGACTGCAAAAGAGCTTGCGATGATTTTATGTTCTGTTGGACTAGCCCAGAACTTGGCCGCACTCCGAGCCCTCGCTTCAGAGGGTATTCAGAAGGGTCATATGAAATTACATGCTAAAAATATCGCAACTATGGCTGGAGCCCAAGGCAATGAAGTCGACCTAGTAGCAAAGAAGATCTCTGACGAGAACAATGTAACACGGAAAAGAGCAAAACAGATTCTCTTCTCACTAAGACATAAAGGATCATAATATCAAGCCGAACTACATCATAGGGATCTTAAATAGATTAATAACAATAACAACTAAATATATATCAAATCATAGAATTTCCTCTGATAGTTCATTATGTCAACCGTAAAATTTGCAGTTCCTAAAGGTAGTATTGAGACTGCGACGTTTAAAATCCTAGAAGATGCATGGCAGAGTATCGTAGGAAGTGGTAGGACGTACAGAATTCGACTAAGCGATCCGGAGATAGAGGTTAAGGTTCTAAGACCGCAGGAAATTCCAACGTACGTCCAAGAAGGTTTCTATGATATTGGAATTACTGGAAAAGACTGGATTAGAGAAGCAAAGGCTGACGTAAGGATCTTGCTAGATTTGGAATATGGAAGAGTAAAACAGGTATTTGCTATTCCTGAGCATCTTGAATCAAATAATCTAATAGAACTAATCGAGGAATTTGCAAGCAGGAAAAAGACTCTTAGGATATCTACAGAGTATCTCACAACCGCTTCATCTCATATTAGAGATAACTCAGCATATAAAAAATATTTTGGAGACACGTCTCCAATGGTCATTACCCCATGGCTACGAATAGGCGAAAATAGGAATGTGCAGATATTTCTTTCGTTTGGAGCGACAGAGGCAAAGCCGCCTGAGGACGTGGATGCAATTTTTGACATTACCGAAACGGGCACCACATTAGTACAAAATAAATTAAAAATAATTGATACAGTAATGGAGTCTACTGCCGTTCTTGTTGCCAATAATACTTCATTGAAGGATGCAAAGAAGAGGGAAAAGATCGCGGACATGGTTGCCCTGTTAAAGGGAGTAGTAGAGGGTCGCAAAAAGCTTCATATTTTTGTAAACGTGAAAAAGGAGAATCTCAACAGTTTACTTGCAAGTATGCCTGCCTTGAAGAAACCAACTATTAGCACTCTGAGCGAGGACGGATGGTTCGGAGTAAACACAATAATAGATAAGAACGAGTTTATCCAAATAGTTCCAATAATGCGTAAACTCGCCCAGGGATTAGTTGTTATGGATCCTAGGCAGATTTTGCCTTTAGACGAGATAAAACTCGAAAATTACAGTGATGAACCAATATCTTGATGAAGTCTTTTATTGTTAAAGACGCAAAATCAGACGCTGCAAAAATGCGTAGTCGAGCCACTAATGCTATAACTTCAAACCAAATTTTTCAGACAGTGCAATATATTATAGACGATGTAGCTAAGCGTGGGGATCATGCAGTTAGCGATTACATGATGAAGCTAGATGGAGTTCAATTAAATTCTTTGATTGTCACGAAAAAGGAAATTGAAGATGCTTACGCAAAGGTTACCAGTCAACAAATCAATTCCATTAGGCTAATCAGAGACCGGTTAGCAAAAAGTGAAACTATCCTACTAAAACATTTTTTTAGAGAAATTAAGACCTCTTCTGACGGAATAAAGATTAACAGGTTTGCCGAACCACTCCGGAGCGTGGGTTGTTACATTCCGGGTGGAAAGGCGCGTTATCCGAGTACAGTCATAATGTGTGTTGTTCCCGCAAAGATTGCCAAAGTGAAAAGGATCGTGGCGATATCTCCCCCTCTAAAGGATGGGAGGATTGATCCTTTGACACTTGTAGCTGCCGACATCTGTGGGGTCAATGAGTTTTATAAAATTGGAGGCGCACACGGAATAGCCGCTCTTGCTCTCGGAACTTCAACCGTAAATAGAGTTAGCAAGATTGTAGGTCCTGGAGGAGTTTTTGTTACCGTTGCCAAAATTCTCGCCTCAAGGAATGTATCTGTCGACATGGTTGCTGGTCCTACAGAGCTATTAATCTATGCAGACTCAACCT
Source organism: Thermoproteota archaeon (assembly GCA_030861915.1). Classification (GTDB taxonomy): domain Archaea; phylum Thermoproteota; class Nitrososphaeria; order Nitrososphaerales; family Nitrososphaeraceae; genus TH5893. The sequence goes on along the minus strand of JALZES010000111.1, from coordinate 2,660 downwards.
CGCCCTCTAGACTTGTCGCTTTGGATATAGTATCTCAAGCCGAACATGGATATGAGACGTTCTGTGGTGTAGTAACAACTTCTAATAGATTGGCAGCACAAATAATAGATGATATAAAACAAATCATTAACAAGGGAGACATTAACCGAGCAGAAATAGTGCGAAAGAGTCTTAGCGACAATGGCTTTGTAGCTGTTGCCAAGAACCAATCGACGGCGATAGCATTTGCAAACGAGCTAGCACCAGAACACTTAGAAATACTATCAACTAACGCAAGATCAATCTCAAAAAGAGTCACTTCTGCAGGACTAACTCTTATTGGAAAGTACACGCCATCTTCAGCAAGCGATTATTGTTTAGGCTCTAACCATGTTCTTCCAACAATGGGATTTGCAAAATCAAGATCTTCTTTATCTGCATTAGATTTTGTGAAGGTTATAAATATTGTCGAAGCGAGTAGAGCAGGACTAAACAAGGTTCGATGGGCAATAAAAGAAATTGCATATGCGGAGGGACTCTTAAATCATTATGAAGCTGTCAAGGAACGACTGAAGGAAATATGAACTGGCTCCGAGAAAGACTAAAACGACTCTCTGAGCATGATTATTATACTAAACCAGAGGAAGCCAGGAATGGACACGTAAGACTGGACTCAAATGAAAACCTGATGTTGAGCAGGAAGTTTGCATTAGATGTCATTGCCAAAGCCCTAAAGGAAGTTGACCTGAGACTCTATCCAGACAAGGAATATGAAGACTCTCTTTATAACCAAATAGAAAAATATCTCAGAATTAATCAGAAGTATATTGCGGCCGGAAGCGGGTCAGATCAGATAATAGAGTTACTCCTTTCAACATTAGGACGTGGAAAAGGTGTTACCGTCTTCACACCAACGTTTTCCTATTTTCTGAATCGCTGTCAATTACACGGATTACAAATGAATATGGTACCTTTAGGTAAGGAAGACAATACTATTTGTGAAAAGGATTTGTTGAGGGTTGCCAAACAATCTGAAATCATATATATTTGCTCGCCGAATAATCCTACTGGCAACCAGTTTGATAAACAAGTAATTATGGAAATGATACAGAATTTTCAGAATAAACTAATCCTGATAGATGAGGCATATGTAGAATTTGGTAAATATTCCTTGGCCTCTATGGTAACTAAATATGAAAACGTTGTTGTGTTACGTACACTATCAAAAGCTTTTGGGTTGGCCGGTGCGAGGGTAGGTTACATGGTCGCGAGCGAGAGCATTACTCGTATATTCAGGTCTAGAATTCAGCTGCCTTATTCATTAGGCACGTTGTCGCTAAGAATAGCCAGCATAGCTTTAGCCCGACATGACCAGGTGAGGAAAACGATAGAAAAGATCAAAACAGAGCGGGAGAAAATATTTGAGAGCCTCTGTAGAGTAAATAATATCAAGGTTTTCAAATCCGATTCGAACTTTTTGTTTCTAGAATGTGGCGAAAAATTTTATGCTAGGATTGTAAATAACTTAAAACGCGAACTTGTCTACGTTAGACTGCTAGGTAATATTGATGGCCGTCGAGGATGTCTAAGAGTAACGGTGGGTACAAGAGAAATGAACAATCGATTTCTCCAAGCAATAAAACGATAAGAGATCGTATCAGATTTTAGGGAAACAAATCACCATGAATAGGCGTCCGGATATAAAACTGCTAAACAGTGTTGAATGTGCACTTTTTGATATAGATGGAGTGCTAGTCGATGTTAGAAAATCATACAATATGGCTATTAGGAAAACTGTTGAATTTGTCATGAAAAATATGAAAGGAAAATCACATGCCGGAAGGCTAGCGCCCGATACTCTCATTCTCAAATTTAAGCAAACAGGTGGTTTCAACAACGAAATTGACATAACTTATGCCATTATTCTGTCGCTGTTGTCTATGCCTTTCATTGAACGGATAGCCGACAACAGAGACTTTCTTTTTACAGTTGCTGAAAACGCAAATGAGAAAGGAATATTGTCAGTTGAAGAATATCTATCATCATTATGCACCTCGTCGCAGATTAAAAAGCTCAAAGAAGACTTAGTATACCCAGCTCCGGTCGGAAAAAGTCTGTTAACCACCGTGTTTGACGAACTATTTTACGGTCCAATATTATTCCGAAAGCAACACAATATAGAACCACGATACTACCATGGAAAACCTTTGATTGAAAATGATAAGATCGTAATTAGAAAAAGTACTGTCGACCTCGTCTCCGAAAAACTTCGCGGAAGTCTCGCTCTTATTTCTGGCAGAAGCAAGACTGCGGCTCAGTATTCACTGAAATCACTTTTTAATATGTTTCACCAGGAAGCCTCGGTATTCTTAGAAGACGAGAGTCGAAGGTATTGGAAACCCAGTCCATACTCAATAATAAAGGCTATGACCCGTCTTGATGCAAAAACTGCACTTTATGTGGGAGATTCCATCGAAGACTTGTATATGACTAGAAAAGCAGAGAAGGATATGGGTGTCCATATTCTATTCATCGGCGTTTATGGCTGCAGTGTCCAACCCCAGGAAATGATTAGGAAGTTTAGCGACAATAACGTAGCTCTGATAATTCAAAGCGTGAACTGTCTATCCCGACTAATATAAAGCACCGACTCTCATCCTGCCTGATGATCCATATTACTC
>JALZES010000108.1 GCA_030861915.1 Thermoproteota archaeon | reverse complement strand
GACAATGACTTAGCAAAGGGGTCATACACAACCCACTCGCCTTTAGACGATGGATGCAATCTTCCTATTCGCATATCTAACCTTTCTTCCAGCTCATCGCCTACAGCAATGCAATCCTGCAGAAGCTGCGATCTCATATCCTCAACAGTATCTCCATCAATTGGAGATGGTATGAATTCTATAGTAGGCTGAGATGCTTTATTGATATGCACTTTGACCCCATTTATTTCGCTACAATACTGTGTCCAGTTATTCATCCCAACTTTGTGCCAGTATGTCAGATCTGCCGGCATCCTGATGATATCAGCTTTGAACCTGATGTTTTCAGCCCTGATTATAGTAGACCGGTTGGATGATGATGAATTAGTATTACATGGCGAGGAAACTTTTGCCAACCTGTGTTAGCTCAAGAATCTTGAACGCACTCCGAGAACTTTCTTTAAGATATCCTAAATCTTTAGCTCTACGAGTATAGTAGGTTACATGTGACTTGCGTTTGTTAAGTGATTTAGCAATATCAGCAGATAACTTCATTTCTTTTTGTTATTATTGTTATCATAAATTGCTTCATGTGCATTCTTATTTCTGAATACTTCGGGACTATGACATAGTTAACGGTTGCAAATTTGTCGCTTGTTACGGAGTTGTCATAATAGAAGGCCGCAATGTTAGCCACACTGATGCGCCTCTCTTCATATATTTGAGAAAACCACGGTATCTTATCTTATTTATCTATGATACATGACTGTTCTACAAATATTAATACTGATAATAAACAGGTCTTTTTTACATGTCAGAATAGTATCTGAAAAAGATATAAACGCACCAGTAGATAGGGTATTTGAATATTATACCATTCCAGGTAATATCAAAGAAGCCTGGCCGCGTGATGATCATTGTATACTTCAGTAGTAGAAGTAGAGGAAGGCGAAGCTGGAGGAGAAGATGAAGAAACAGCAGCGGACGATGGAGACGAAGCTGGAGCTGGCGGCGGAGATGAAGAAGACGAAGCTGGCGGAGCTTAAAAACACCAGATGAGAAGAGAAAATAGCTCAGGCAAAACAACTAATTAATGCCTAAGGACCACAACTTTTCTTTTTTTTGGTTAACGGGTAAAGGATATCAACTCAACAGATTCTTTCGAGAGCTCTAAAATCCATGTATCAAGACCAAGTTTATCGTGTTGCAGAGAATTTTCTATAAAGTTCCTTTCCGTCTCTATTGACAACTATTATTCTGTTTGCAGGTATAAGTTCAAAATTCTCTGACAGATCTAAAAACTCCAAAAGTGGTACTTGGACAACCGACTCAAAGTCACGGTAGCTTACTGAATAAAGCCCGGGATCGTCGGCATATAACGCCTTGCTAAATATTTCCTCTAGTTTTCCCTTCCTCCGTGTCATACTTGAAATTCATTAGCCCTCCTGCTTCTACTATCTTTGCTATTAGATCCGGAAAAGGTTTCATATCGTAGGATTCCTTGTTCTTAGTCAGGTTAGTAATTTTATTTTGAGAGATATCAATCTCTAGTTCATCTTTGTCATCGATCCTTTTCATGGTGGATTCTTCAATTTCAATAGGAAGCAAGTACCCCCCGTCAACCGCGTTCCGGTAAAATATTCTGGCAAACGAAGGTGCTAAAATTGCTTTGATGCCCGCGTGTGAAAGAGCAATGGGAGCATGTTCTCTGCTTGAGCCGCAACCAAAATTGCTTCCGCTTACAAGAAAGTCACCTTCTGAAACCTTCTCTGGGAACTTAAGGTCTAACCCTTCCATTGCATGTTTTGCTAGTTCTCTATGGTCATGAATTTTTAGATATGGGCCAGGGATTATTACATCGGTATCAATATTAGCACTCGCATACTTGTGGACTTTTCCTCGCATCAATTCTCCACCGCATCTCTAGGATCAGTGACTTTTCCGGTTAGAGATGATGCAGCAACTACAATAGGAGAAGCCAAGTAGGTCTGGGACTCTACATGTCCCATTCTTCCCGGGAAGTTCCTGTTCGTTGTACTTATGCAAATTTCGTCTTTTCCCAATACTCCCATATGGGCTCCGCAGCATGCGCCACATGTAGGAGGTCCAACAACAGCTCCTGCTTCAATAAATGTGTTAATTAGACCTTCATTCATAGCCTTGAGATATATTGACTGAGTCGCTGGCAATACCTCTGTCCTTATCTTTACCTTCTTGCCCTTCATAAATTTGGCAGCCAGTCTCAAATCTTCGAGTTTTGCTCCAGTGCATGAGCCAATGTAAGCTTTATTGATTTCTACTCCTTGCAGGTCTCTTGCTGCGCTTATATTTCCAGGCGAAAACGGTTTGGCAACGATCGGTTCCATTTTGTCAATTTCGTAATCAAAGACTTCTGAAAATTCCGCATTGTCATCTCCCACTAAAGAAGAATATTTGGCATCAGTTCGTTCATGGATATATTGATCAGTAGTTTCGTCGGCTTCAATTATTCCATTTTTTGCGCCTGCCTCAGTGGTCATATTTGTCAAAGTTAGCCGCTCTTCCATTGGCAGCTCTTTTATTATTTTTCCTGAAAATTGCATGGCTTTGTAGTTTGCACCATCGGTTCCTACCTCGCCTATTATTGACAAAATCATATCTTTTGCCATTATGTAATCTGGCTTTTTCCCCGACAACCTAAAGAGCATTGTTTCGGGGACTCTAAACCAAGTTACTCCGTTAATTAAAACATAAGCAATATCTGTGTGGCCCAAACCAGCAGCAAAAGCCCCCATTGCTCCTGTTGTGTTTGTATGTGAGTCTCCACCAACATAAACTTCACCTGGTAACACCAATGCCTCCTCATGAGATAAAGTATGACAAATTCCGTACTGTCCCAGCCCATATTTGAAATGCTTTTTTACTCCGTATTTTTCTGCCCATTTCGAAAGTGTATCTATATTCTCTGCAGAAATTTTATCTGCAGATGGAACGAAATGATCTTCTGTTATCCACACTCTGGTAGGATCCCATATACCCTCAAATTTCTTCCCTTTCTTTTCCCATTCATTGAATACCTTGATTACCCCCGGACCTGATACGTCATGCATCATTAGCTTGTCCACTTTTGCAAATATGACATCTCCTGGTGAAACTCTTTGTTTATCTGAAGCGCGTGCAAGTATTTTTTCTGTAACAGTCATTCCTGCCAATGTCTTTCTCTCAGCTAAGAAGATTCGCTAGACCAGGGTTAAAACGTTTTGCAAAGAAAGGAAATTACTATAGGTAGGTCTGTCTTTACCCCTCGTTATCTGAAGACATTTGGAAGTTTTGCCCATACCCTCTTCCACTAAAAGGGATAAGTTTGACCTTTTTGACAGCCTAATAGCATCGGGCTTGAAATTTAAAAATGGCGACATAATTGTGATCTCAAGTAAATTTGTTTCGATGAGTGAAGGCGCTGTTCTTAGACTCAGCAAAATAAAGGTCAGCAAAAAGGCACAAGTATTAGCTACTAGATTTCATATGGACCCGAAGATAGCAGAAATAACAATAAGAGAATCAGACTACATTTTCGGGGGCCTACCTGGCTTTTTGCTCTCGATCAGAGATGGTATGATTGCCCCAAACGCAGGAATAGACAAATCAAATGTCCCTCCTGGGTTTGTGATCCTTTATCCAAACGACGCGTTTAAAAGCGCGGATAACCTGAGGTTCAAGTTCCTAATATACCACAAAATAAGAGTAGGAGTTGTTATTGCAGACAGTCGGCTTATGCCGACTCGAATAGGTACTGTCGGTGTGGCTATAGCCTGTTCTGGATTTGAGCCTGTTGAGGACGAACGGGGGAAAAAGGATCTGTTTGGAAATATTTTGAAAGTGACGCTTAAAGCAGTTGCAGATGGCTTGGCAGCCACTGGGGTAGCCGTAATGGGCGAAGGTAGCGAGTCCATACCCGCTGTAATAATACGAGGGTTCAAAGTAACACCGACTGATAGAAAATTATCCAAAGATGATATGACAATTGATCCAAGTCAAGATATCTATATCAGAGGTCTTGGACAGCAACAAGATATCTAGAATAATTACTCTTGATAATGGCGGAGCCTTTTAATATCGCATTCAATGAACCCTCTTCGTATCCATGGCTGTATTCCTGACCAAATACCCAAGACGCATCGGCTTCATGGAAGGAATTCATGATTTTATTTTAAATGAAGAAATACAATTTGACCATCTCAGTTTGATGGTTAGGGTAAAAAAGGACGAATTAATCAATACCTTAATTACTGAAGGATTCAAGCGCGTAAAACTCGAAAACAGAAAGCCCACCCAGATAGGAAGTGGTTTTGCAAAGATGCTAATCAAGCCATGGGAACTTCACGTCAGGCTTCTAGACCTACATCAACAGGGGCTAATAGCGATTCAGGCAGAAGTAGAAATTTCGAGGAAGTATATTCAGCATATACGCTCCGTCAGGGCGCCGGTTATCTATGAAATAGAGACAATATTGAAAAAGCACAAGATAGAATACAAGATTTGGAATGCAAAGGTCAGAGACTATATTACAAATATTTTCGATAATCATCAAATAAAACTTCACTCACCGAAATTGCCTGCAATGAGATGGAAGTCAATGCTGTTTTTTGCAGCTACTATTGCGACCTTCAATGCATTAAAGTTTGCCGGAGTTATCTAGCTTCATTGAAAATACATGAATAAGCCGCATTGACAGCCATTAACCTGACAATATTACTAGTTTGGACTATTATGTTGTGTTATGCGGTCAATAAATGGCCGCATACGTATACTAAGTCTTAAATTTGATATTTTCCAGATTTCAGCTACGGTTTGAATAATCGTTGCATAAGTCTAACTTGACTAAATACTATTGTTCTATCGATTAAATCAGAAGATCCCATGGCTTTCCCTTGGTGAATTTCCCGGTCTGATGTTGTAGATGTGTCAGAAAGCCCGCACTTAGAGGTGCTCGATATTTTTGTAAAGGCACTTCTATTTCGGACCAGAGTTCCTGAAGCCCGCGTCTCACGACGTGTGTCTCCTGCATCAATACAGCTTGCAAGTTCTCCTTTCGATCCATGTATTATATGTGTTTGAAGACAGTTTTTAGGGAATCTTGTTCTATTGCTTGCAGTCACGCTCTAAATATCTTTGTCTTTGTCTTGTATCTGAGGGGAATCTGTATTGTTCACGCAGGAAAGGCGATCCGGAGCTGTTTACGCCGTTCAGTAATAAAGTCTTTTATAAATAATGATGCTCATTACACGAATGAAAATCAGAACAACCTTCGCAGTAATTGTTATTGCTGCGATTTCTCTAGCAGCGATGGGAAGTATAGGAACTATTGCTGTTGTCAACACAGCAAGTGCTCAGAACACAACAGCAGGAGCTGTTGATACTAGTAACATGACAACATTCGAAGAGAATGCGACATCTTCTGGAAATAATACTGCTAGTGGTGGAATGACCAATTCTACTGGTTGACCTAAGCACTACACAGAGATAACCATTCCTTATTTTTTTGCATCGTATTGACCAGCAATTACTCCATCTCCAAATGGTGTCACAACTTGAAACCTCTGGGTCAGTACCTTTCCTAAAGCTTTCTGATTGAGCCAAAAAAGATATAGAGTATGGCTATAATTTCAAATCTTCCGACAACCATATTAATTATAAGAAAAGTTTTTGATACTAAATCC
>JALZES010000105.1 GCA_030861915.1 Thermoproteota archaeon | reverse complement strand
AACAATGTTGAATAAATATATCGAGGATAATGTCTGCTTTGTTGTGCGCTCATCGCGGGTAAGAATAGGATTCATGACTATATCTCGAGGTGATCCAAAAGGTGCTAGACGGGATGAAGATATTTGTGCCAGGAAAAGATAGGGCACCTCCGGCAACGGAATCAGCCAAGCTGGTCCGTATTTATTGTATCAGTAATCCTTCTAGGAGTGATGTTGGTATTATCATGCCATGTCGGATCAAAAGGAGGCTCATAAGGACTCCATGAATGACATTTCAAGAGGATCATTTTGAGATAAGATTATTAAAAACATGACATCAATTATAACGTGTTTGTTTTTTAGAAAGAATAAGGAGCAAAAATCTGCTGAGACAAAAAGGTCTTTGACACTAAAGAGGCATGTGGCCGATAGCATAATCACCTATGCGAAAAGCTGCCATCCCAATGAAGGGATTCTTATTCTTCAAGGACAAACCAAAAAAAGCAACATTGTTGTTGATGGCCTTGTTGTTCCACCTTTTGCTTCTCATGGTCCTTATTATTCTGGGTTTCCTACCTACGATCTTCCATTTGATCTTTCCTATATTGGTACAGCACATTCGCATCCAGGAGGATCCAATAGGCCTTCGCTTGAAGACCTCAACAATTTTTATGGTTTCATATCTGTAATCGTCTGCTACCCGTACTCAGATCAAAACATCGGGGCCTTTGACAGAAATGGCAACAAGGTGCATGTCGACATAGTTTAGTTATTACTAAATAAATAAACAAACGTGCAAGCAAACAATCTATTTAATACCGATCGGATGTAATTATGTTTGGAGAATAGGATTAATGAGCCTGGAACAATTACGTTCAAAAGCGTTTTTCCAAAATACGATAGACGTTTGGATTATGCTCTGTGAAGAAAAAAAGTGGGATTTTTACAATTTAGACGCTTACAGGAGTCTCATTCGATACCTCAACGACAAAGGTATCAAGAAGCAAAAGTTTCCTCTTTGTATAAAAGAGTCAGGAGGTATGTACGAAAGAGGCAGAGACAAGACAAGATTCTTAGAAGATCTTTCTCATATCTCGTCGGAAGATGCGTCCGCTTATACAATTAAGTTGAACGCTGAGACCCTCTCATTGCTGAGATCCTTTGAAAAAACTGGTAATACGTGATTGAATTATCAGAAGAATTTATCTATACTCTTACCGCGTTATCTGGCTCTTCTCGGATTGGTGATGTGCTCTAGCGTGTAACCGATCAGAGCAAACGAGAGACCCGTCAAGCCAATCATTATCCCAGGCGGAATTATCCACCACCACAATCCCAGAGTGGTAGCGCTAGCAGCATTGGCTTCGTTCAGAATTCTACCCCAGCTTGGGATAGACAAATCACTCAATCCCAGCAGGCTTAGGCCGGCTTCTGCCAAGATTGCTCCCGGAACAGAATAAGCTATTGTTGCAAAAGTCAAAGGGAGAAGTTGAGGAATAACATGTCTGAAGATTATCCTTATGTCGGACTCACCCATCATTTTAGACGCCTCTACATATTGAAAATTTTTTATCTGTAATGAGAGACTTCTAGTCAACCTTGCTCCTCCAGCCCAGCCGAACAGTATCAACAGTATTACTATGAAAAAGATGTTGAGGCCATGCCTGACAGATATCAGAATTAAGAGAATTAGTACCGGCAAGGAAATGAAAAAATCATTGATGCGCATCATAACCTCGTCAACGCGGCCCCCCTTGTATCCTGAAGTTACACCATACAGCAAGGCTATAAATGACGTCGCCACAGCAACAGCCAAGCCAATAAAAAGAGCGACTGGCGTGCCCCATAGGATCCCTATTGCAAGGTCTCGCCTGAATGCATCTGTTCCAAGAAAGCCATAAACTGTTCCGCCAAGAATCACTCCGGATTGCTCGATAAGATCTTTTTCACCAAAAAAATAAAAAGTTACGTTGAATGTATAAGGTCCTTTCAAGATCTCTCGCACCCGAGTATCAGAAAATAACATCACTTGAGGTCGAGTAACATCAGGAGAATATTTGTATTCGGAAGTGTATTTTCTCAAGTTCTTTGATATGTCTCTATCTGTAGAAAAAACACGTGAGGAATATTCCCCTGGTTGCTGAGAACTATCATCTCGCTGATTCTCTCCAGTCGCTTGTTGTGGGCGTCTGGTCTTTTGGTCGTTTTCATCCCCGCTTTGCTCGACAGCATTAGAGGGAAGAGAAGAATAATATATCCTAAAGTCCCGTCCGTCTGGCCTTGTAACGTTAATCTCAAGAACGGGAGGAATCGAACCATATCTTGCTGAATAAGGGATCATAAAATCGGTTGGGTACGAATCGTACTCAATACTTGTCGTAAATGAATGCGATACGATGTGTATTCCTCTAAAGGTTTTCTCCGAGATTTTTTCATCCCCTGATTCAGAACCAAGAATCATATGAACAGCAGCAGTAGGGCCAAATATACCCAGATTAGTCCACACAGGGGCTGCGGATGCCGGATAATCCACCCAATAGCTTGGACTGTTCCATTGTCTGAAGGAAGTAAGCGGAATTGAGGTCACTGCGTATACCGATATTCCAATAAGCAAAACAAGGATGACCACTCCTGCAAGGCCTAGCTTAGATTGTCTAAACCCCCTGATAATATTAAGCCTTGATGAGGGAATCGTCTGAACAGTCAACTTATAGCCTTCACACGAGGATCAAAAAATGAGTACGCCAAATCAGTTAGAAACACCGAGGCTAGATAAATCAGGGTAGACACGTACACCAGACCAATGATTATCGGCGTATCAAAAACTGTTATAGCCTCATAAAATAACATTCCTATCCCTGGCCAATCAAATACTGTCTCAACCAAAAGAGCCCCGCCAAATGAAGAAGCCAAACCTATTATAATGGAGTTGAGCAAAGGTGGCGCTGCATTTCTTAGCGCGTGAGAATAAAGAATCTTTTTCTTTGGAACCCCAATGGCACGTTTTGCCTTAATGAAATCCTCGTCTAAAATATTGACAATAAAAAGCCTCACAAAATAGCTCTGCACTGCTATGCTCAGAGTTACAAGCGTAATCAAGGGAAGTGCCATATGGTAAAGCAAATCTATAATATACAGCGGATCGCTGGGGGAGGAGGCAGGCGTCGATCTTGCAGGAAAAACTGGCACGATAAAGGCAAAGAGATATATCATAATCATGCCTACCCAAAAAGTTGGAAGACTGTTACTAAACATGGAAACAAAGACATTTGCCTTGTCAATAGTCTTACCAGACCTTTCTGCCAGATAGGGTCCTAAATATAGACCAAAGACAAATGTGATAACAGTCGCACTCGTGAACAGTAACAGCGTCCGCGGAACTCTTTCGGCAATAATATCCTGGACCTCAGGTGATCCGCTTTCACTAGTATAAAAGTACGATCTCCCCAAGTCTAGTACCATTACCTTGAATACAGTATTAAAAAACCGATTGGGGGAATACCATGGTTCATCTAGACCCAGGTTTTTTATGCGGAGTCTGATTTGTTGGTCTAGGTATTGCTGTTGAGCCTCCGCACTCTGGAATTTAATCTTGTTATCACCCATACTGCCTACGACCTCCTGCCTGATATTGTCAGTAAGGATTTTGTCCATCGTTTCTCCAAGAAGAGACACGGTAAGAACAAGTACTAGAAATAACACTACGACCAGATTTATTGACCTTCTGATAAGCACACGGTAAAACCCCGCCATGTTCTGTTTTAGATCGCTTGGTATATTATGTTAGTTCGTATAAATATTGTTGTGTCGATGGTTTCTTCATAGTTACATTCCATTCTGAGAACGGCACATCGGTTAGCTTATGGAATTTAGATCCAGGGGGAGTAAATCAAACTACTCTTTTTCTTCTTCAACTATAAGAAAAGGTATTGTGTATATATCTGGACGAAACGCTTCAATGCTATTAGCAAATATCTTCAAAGAGTTAGGACCTTTTTCTAGTTTCGAAGTCTCGCTACTGTTTAGGTTAATCTCAAATATCCCATGCGCTTCAGATGCACTCTGGACATTTTGAACGCCGCCCGACGTACCGACTTTAATAGGACTCCTAGTGTCATTTGTTGACCAATAATAAGCGTTGTTTGACATTACTAACTGCGCGTTGACAGCAGCATTATCTGCCAAAGGCTGCGCTTTCCCACTTAGAATA
>JALZES010000084.1 GCA_030861915.1 Thermoproteota archaeon | reverse complement strand
CAGTACCTTGTACTACTATTAGATCACATTGCCTTAAAGAGCCAAATGCTTCTATTATGCCAAATCTTTCAACATCGTATCGGGGACCCGAAGCAGCGCCAAATTCGACGCTGCAGCATGCAGTCTCAAGATGCACTGGCCATAATGACCAGACCCGTCCCCAATTAACGGCATATCCCAAAGGTTCATTTACTGCCTTTACTAATACGTCGCTGAGTTTGCTCACCATGACATTAAAATTAGTAGGATTCAAAAGATCTTTGAACATATTCCGTTAAACTCTCCTCTCCTCTTCTTCACTTTTCTTGTGTGCATTTTAGATATTTAATACTTGTCGAAATAGTCCACGATACTCCGATTGCTACCAGATCCCCTTCTTACCTGACAAGTATAAAGCATAGCCCATAGCAGCAAACATTATTCCTAAAAATGCCATCATTGGAAGAGTTGCGGCCCTAGGAAGAGAAAAGAGAGATGCCCCCCAGGCATAAAGAAAAATTGCCATCACATCAAAGACCACGAACATGAGAATATATGAATAGTACTGCATCATAAAATGAGACCGACCTTCACCGCTTGGCATCTGGCCACACTCCATAGGAAGGAATTTCACTGGGTTAAACCTACGTCTTGGAGAAATTAGTCTAGATATCACAAGTGCTGGGACAGCGGCCACCAGTCCGAAACCAAGCATATACAGAATAGGAACGAATTCAAGGACCGTTTCTTCAGCCAATAGTACAACTTGATTTTGGAAAATAATATAAAAATCTTGCCTTAGCCTTTTTTTAATATAGATCTGAAAAGCTGTCGTGCGGCAAGTCCAGGATGGTCCAAAGCAAGTTTAATCATTTTGGTTGTAGTAAATTCTGCTCGAATAAAGTCCAGAAATTCTCTAGCCGACATGTGCCTAACTATCTCTAACTCTTGGTCCCACTGTTCATCGGATAAAGTCAACCACCTAGATTGAACCTTAATGGCCGAATTAATTTTTGATTGAATTTTATTTCTCCAAATTCTTTCATATGCATACAAGGAGCTCTTAACAGCTCCGTCAGAAATGGAACGAGCTCCTATTCTTCCCGCCAACCGACCAAATTCAATGGCATGTCTGATTCCTTCCAAGACCAACGGGTTAGACTGACCTGCAGAATCGCCAACCATCATAAGGTTATCAGCAACTGTAGTTTGTCTTGAGCCCTCATTCGGTATAAACCCATAATGAAATTCTAGCGGTTGAACATTTTTCAGTCTGTCTAAAGGCTTTAATTTTTTTTCGAAAATTTCATTTAGTTTGCATATTGGATCAGCCTGAGATTCTGGCCTCCCTATGCCAACTCCAATCCTTAGACGATTGTTTGATAGTGGAAAGACCCATGCATAACCAGCGTCAGAATATTGTTTTCCTACCATTAGAAACCAAGTTTCCCTGTCCACGTTGTCGCAATAGCATTCATACTCCGCTCCAACCCCGTACTTTTTCCAGGGGCTTACTAGACCAAGTTTTCTTCCAACAAAGCTGCTAAAGCCGCTCGCGTCGATAGCTAGTTTGATCTTTATTTCCATGTTGCCAAGGGGGGTTCTTATCTTTAGACCCTCGATTTTATCCTTAGGACCAGAGAGAAGAGCGTAGACGCGGCTTCTCACCATTATTTTTGCTCCTGCTTCGGCGGCTATAGTCGCTAAATACTGATACGCACTCCGAACATCCAGAACACATGATGTGAAGCCCTGTCCTTTGATGGTGACTTCATTGGATGGCGATATGAGAGTGAAATTTCTAATTGGGTTATACAATTTTCTAGGAATATCTAGTTCCTCCATTTCTTTTATCCATGAAACACCACTTGTCCTAATGTTATGAGCAATAGAATCATCCTTCTCAAACAGTATAACTTTGCATCCCTCGCTTGCTGCAGAATATGCTGCAGACAAACCTGCAGGCCCTCCCCCGACTACGGCGATGTCGTATTCAAGCAATACGAAGCTTCACATGACAAGATATTTATTTTCACCTATATTATGACCACGTGTTCCAAACCAAAAGATTTGGGCAGGGCCGATGTATTTGATATCATTCGGCTTTTTTAGATAGAGCTTTGGATTTTCCTGTCATTACCGTTGCCGTATTTCTCTTGTAAGCAAATTATTTTAGATTGGATATTATGGAAATTGTTCCAGCTATTTCAGCTTAAGAGTGTGTGGAATAGATTCACGGAATTAATTTGTCCGTCATGAAAGAATGTGTATATGGTACGCTGATGGGTACGAACCTGTTTATGCATCGTAAGATTTTTGTATCGATCGTGCTCCAACAAGTCTTGAATCAATGTGAGTGAAAATGCAATCCATGAAGGTGATATCGCTCCCGATTTTAGCTTTAGCGATTATAAGGGTATCAATGCCAAGCTGTCTGACTTGCGAGGCAGAAGGATTGTACTTTATTTTTACCCTAAAGACTTTACTCCCGGATGTTCCACAGAAGCAACCGAATTTGCCAGAGACTATGAAAAGTTCAAGGCAAAAAATATCGACATCTTGGGAATAAGCCCGGACGATGAAGAGTCACACTCTAAATTTAGGGAAAAAATGAACATTCCCTATCACCTTGTTCCAGATACGGATTTTACAATATCAAAGAGATACGCAGTTTACGGTCCGAGAAACTCTATGGGCAAGGAATACATTGGAGTAAGCAGAACAACTTTCCTTGTCGACCAGAACGGAGTCATTATCAAAATCTTCAACAAGGTCAAACCTTTAGGACATAGTCTTGAGGTATTACAAGAGTTTAAGTGATTTGGCTACCACGTACCGAAAGTTCAGCAGATACAAGCATTAGTGAGCCCTGTCCGAGAAGGGCAGGGAGAGACAGATAAGAAAGACAATTGAGGAGAAGGAGTTTGGGCGAAGTCAATATGAATATAGCTCCTTCACTACTGCATAGACATCGGCGATGGGGACTTGGAAAAATTTGAAAGTCTCTTCTAAATCGCTGTCGTCTGGTTTTATATCCATTCTTAGGCTATTGAAGAATTCAGATGTTTTGCGTAGAAGTTTAACAGCAAAAATATTCCATCTCACCAGACCATTCTCAGGCTCTTCTGAATGTAGTGTAGCGACTAAAATAGCAAAAGATGCGATTATTCCTATTCTAAATTTCTGTAGGTGTATCTTCGTTGGGTCAGAGTCAGGAAGGCAAGGAATTTTCAAGCATATTTTTAGCTGATATTCATCCAGGTTCTTTGCAATCCCTAATGCATTACCAAGTGAGTTGATATTACGCCGGCTCAGCTCTGCATCAATTGATGTGCCCACACATATTCCCGGTAACCTGTTAATTGTGAAGTTTCTTGTTGTAATGCCGTCGCTCGACACTATGTTACGGCATTGAAGAGAACCTGATAACCAATTTTGAACTATGGCATGCAAAAGTCCTGGCATAGGTTACACCCCTAGCGCAGGATACAACTTAGTGCAACTGACATTTGTCTCTATAAAAGCCAAGTCGTGACCGCTTGTTTATCTGGTAACCTTTCTAATTTAAGCATGGGAATATTTTCTTGTTGATTTATGTCTGCAACAAATGGCACAGCAGTACAAATTCGTCGTTTTTGTTCGACTGCTATTTTGAATAGGACTGAACTAATTCGTTAATATGTTCAAGAATCTTGATATGATGATCCTCATCTACAATAATACTCGTCAAAATTGATTTTATTTCAGGTTCGTCTGTTAGTTCGAGGCATCCCTGAAGCAGTTCTCTTGATTCCCTCTCTTCAGAAATGGATTTTTTTATGCCCTCTGATGTCAACCCTGCAGCGCGGCTAGCTCCTTCAATATCTGACATGATTCTTGAAATATACTCTACATGCTTAAGTCCGTCGCTAAGGAGTGTTCGAAAGTAACTTCTTATTAGTGAATTCTGTACGCTCCCAAGGAGCTCGATGTAGTGCGATAGTTCCTCGCGTTCTGCATTATACTGAGATTTAAGCAAATTGTACAATTTCTGGCTTTTTTCTAATTGTCTGATATGGGGTTCCAATAAAATACGCTAAGAAAGTCGCCCAATATTAAAGCCACTATCAAGTCCTAAACCTATTGTCGGATATGAAAGTCATTTATATTCTGGCCTATTATTTAGCGCATTACGATAGGTAAAGTGCAGCGATTTTTCGAGCAAATACCATAGGTGCGGGAGATGGGATTTGAACCCACGAACCCCTAAGGGATAAGAGCCTCAGTCTTACGCCTTTGGCCAAGCTGGGCGACTCCCGCTCATCCTAAAAACCATCCACGTCACCAATTTGAATATTACCTCTACTGATGTAGGAAAAAGTCAAAATGTCATCTCTTATGGAGAGTATTACACTAAAGTAAAAAATAGATTAGCAAGTCCAATAGTATTTATAGAACTCGTGAAAGCTGAGCTACATATTATGCTAGTGCCAGTGAGATGTTTTACCTGCGGAAATCTGGTCGCTCATAAGTACGGAGAATATACCAATAGGGTTAAAGCAGGTGAGGATCCAGCGACGGTTATGG
>JALZES010000071.1 GCA_030861915.1 Thermoproteota archaeon | reverse complement strand
CTTACTTTCATAAGTTTAATGTGTCCTGTTGTACAGTTCTCTGGACCCCCTACATGAGCATGTAAAAGCTGCTTTGCATTATCTTCAGATAGTTTTTCAGAAGAGATATATCCACACTTACTGCAAGGAAAAATAGTAAATGCCAACAAAGAAGAAGACGGAACATTTTTCATTGCAAGTGATGATGAAACATCAGTTAAGGCAAAGAAAGTGGTTCTTGCGGTATGATATCATGATTATATCCAGACATCCCTGGTTTGTCGAATGTTGTTCAGATACGATTATTCCCTGTCCTTTTTGTGATGGTTACGAATAGAGACAGTGTTTGGGGTATTGTGGTGATTCCAATGTGGAACTTGAGCGGTTACCGAAGATGGCACAAAAATGACTCCAATACTAAAGTTTACGTATCTCCAAACATACATATAAAATCCTCATCTGGGTATATATCATATTAGTTATCATAGTTACTTCTGCTGCTGTGTTTTTCCAAAATATGATTTAACATGTCGCCTATAAAGATAATATAGTATTAATACACTGATGGCTATGCCTATTACCGAGCTGATAATTCCTGCGATAAGAGAATTATTGGCATCGACATCATCAGTATTGACAATAGATGCAATAAATACAGGACCTGTAACTGCAAACAGTACTTGAATTCCTATTCCGATAATTACCAATATTATGGTTATAGTCCATCCCCATCCCTTACCTTTCAACAATCCATAAGACATGATAATATATCCAATTCCTATCGCTAACAACGATACGAATACGGCACCTACTATAGGCCCTATTGTACCAAAGAATTGTTCCAACTGAGGAGAGACACTTTCTGTAATTGTCGTATTATTACTCTCTGTCAAACTAATGGGGGCAAAAGAGAAGTATGCTACAATTACAACTATAGATATACCACCAAATATTGCAATAATTCCCATGATTATAGTAAGAATAGCAATGATTGTAACCCCTGTTGGTCTGTTGACTTTTTCTGTCAATAATTATACGGTAATGGCTACCGAGGACTTGTATAAAATATTGTTACATAACCGATCCTATTGATTACCCTAATGATACGTATGCCAGGCCAGACAGTCTGGGTAAGTGGAAATGCGGTAATTGTATCGATAAAGAACTACAAGATAGAATCATTAGAGTTACTCCTAATTCCATCAGAGCAAAGGAGATTATAACAGAGCGTAAAGAAAGGGAGAGAAAAAGTTTGGAATTTAAAAGAAGGGAAGTAGAAACAAGAAAAATGCATGATAATCTGTTTAGGTAAACTAGAAAAGAAAAAAAACTAGGTGTTAGCAGTTTAGTATACTACACCACTACGAAGTCCTCTTCAGATCAGTTCGATACTTGTCGGATCCCATGAGAAATAATATCTGTACATTATAAGACCAACAACCTAAGGTTTGCAGAGCTAGTAAAGAAAGGACTTGCATTTACTTCATACAATGCAACAGAAAAAGAATGACTATCTAGTCGTCGTTAGCAGGTTTAGAGTGGGAATTAGACTTACATCTTTCTTCATATGTTTCTCCTCTATTATCGTTGAAGTTGTCGTTAAAATACGAGGTTCCGTCATTGAATGAACTAGCAGAGTTGCTAGCTATGCCGTGGTCTTCTGAAATTTGGAGATGATTATGGCTATTGAAAACAAACTGATTATTTCTGTCATTAAATGCTACTACGTTTTGTTGAACAGTTGAAGTTACCATTAGTTTTGTCATACTGTCTGAACGAGAATACTTTTCAAAATACCTGCAGTATGGTTATGGCCGCATTTAGTATTGATAATCTTTGGGAACCAAAAAAGTAAAAATACTTTCCTAGTAGGAGAAGAATTTAGACCGTAAACCTAGTCTTATACTTGGAGCATTATCCTCGCTGTTACTATTACTGCAACTTTTGCTATCCTCTTCCAATTAAAGGTTCACAGTCAAGGGGAAGAACAGTCAATGGGGAATAATAGAGACTAGTTGATTCCTTTGTTTTTATTTTTGATTAAGTAAACCGCAAGGAGACTCAACGAATGGATTCGATGGTAGCTAAATCGCTGAGTCTAGGGTTAACCTGCGAAC
>JALZES010000053.1 GCA_030861915.1 Thermoproteota archaeon | reverse complement strand
AACTAGGATCACGACTTCAGGGACATCCCGTGCGCTACAGCACATACCAAAGCGGCCAGAGCGTGCCTGGGATTGAGTATTCAGGAGGTTCGGAAGGAATAGGTCTTTCGGTCGCCGTTGGGATAGCGTTAGCTAGCAAAATGGATAGAAAGAAGAACCACGTATACGTTTTGATTGGGGATGGAGAGTCCAATGAGGGGCAAATTTGGGAGGCGGCTATGGCAGCATCCAAGTTCAAGCTGGATAACATAACAGCCATTCTGGATAGAAACCGTATACAGCAGGACGGTTTTACGGAAGAAATAATGCCAATGGACCCTGTGAGGGATAAATGGGCAGCTTTCAACTGGAATACTGAGGAGGTTAAAGGGCATAACGTAGAAGAGATAATGGACACTCTTTACAAGACGAATCAAGTTAAGGATAGACCTACCATCATTATAGCGAATACGATCAAAGGGAATGGAATTAAACACATGACTAATAGTCCACAATGGCATGGCAAGGCGCCGCCGAGGAAACACACTCCGGTATTGCTTGAGGAGCTTGAAAATGAATGTCTGATAGCCCCCTCGATCATAGCCGGTGAACCTGAGAACTATGAAGATAAAATAAGAAAAGCTGAACGAGGTGGAGCGGATATGATACACCTAGACATTATGGATGGAGAATTTGTCAATAATACTACTATGAGCGCTGAGACTATTAAAAAATTAAGACATGTCACCAGCCTACCCTTTGATGCACATCTTATGATCAAAAACCCGGTAAAACTCATCGATGGATTCATAGCTGCCCGGTGTGATATCATCACGGTACATGCTGAGACATGTACAGAGAAAGAGTTCATAGTGATAGCCGAAAAACTATTACAGAGTGGTATAAGCCCGGGCATCGCGATCAATCCACCCACGGACTTGCCTCCTTGGGTCTTTTCTCATCTGGATAAAATCGATGTTCTTATAATAATGTCTGTAAATCCTGGCTTTTCGGGCCAGCAATTCCTGCCAGAAGTGCTGGAAAAGATGGCTGCATTAAATAGTAAATTACGCAAGCACGGTTTCAAAGGATATATCGAAGCAGACGGGGGTATAGATTCCAAGACGCTTCAGGAGGTTTACAACGCTGGTGCCAAGATTATGGTGGCAGGCAATGCTGTATATGGTAGCTCCGATATACACAGCGCGATAATACAATTAAAGCACAAAGTTAACGTGGCGTTGGAGAGGAAGTTGCTTGCGAGGTCGACAACTTTGGAGATAAGGCAGGATTGGATTCGAGCACGGAGACATATATTAATTCCGCTTGCGAATGAGTTAGGAATAGAGGAGGAACTGCATGCAACTGAGTAACCTAAGGAAAACGGCCGACATGAGGGGAGCATACGCAGAAGCCCTAGTAGAACTCGGCAAAGAAAATCCGAATTTGGTGTGTGTTGGGGCTGATACTACCGAATCACTTAAAACCAAGAAATTTGGTGACAAATACCCGGACAGGCTGTTTAATCTGGGGATCGCAGAAGCAAACCTCGTCTCAGTTGCGGCTGGTCTTGCTATTGCAGGCAAAGTGGTGTTTGCGAGCACTTACGCTGCTTTCCTACCGGGAAGGTGTCTGGACCAGATTCGTAATGCTGTGTGCTATCCTAATTTGAGCGTCAAGCTAGTTGTCTCGCATGCTGGTTTGACCGTTGGGGCTGACGGCGCATCACATCAACAAAACGAGGACTTTTCGGTCATGAGGGCTATACCGAACATGAGGGTTCTTTCACCTGGAGATGCCATAGCCGCCAAATGTCTCACTAAGATAGTTGCCAGATCGAAGGGACCTTTTTACATGAGGCTAGCCCGGCCATCTAGCGAGGTACTATACACAGATCAAAGTGCAGGGTTTACTCTGGGTAAGGCGAACGTTTTATCCGAGGGCAACGATGCTACCATAATTGCGTGTGGTTTAATGGTTAAAAGGTCGCTTGAGGCTGCAGAGCTATTGAAGGTTAAGGAAGGAATTTCATGCCGCGTAGTGGATATGTTCTGCATAAAGCCAATAGACCAGGATATGATCTACGATGCCGCAAAACAGACAGGTGTCATAGTCACCGCTGAGGAGCACAATGTTATCGGAGGATTAGGAAGTGCCGTAACAGAATCCTGTTGCGAGAGGTACCCTGCGCTGGTTAAAAGAGTTGGAGTACAAGATACCTTTGGAGAATCCGCAAGAGATGACGAAATCGAAGATTTATTGGGTAAATATGGTTTGACCTCTTCCGATATAGCAAAGGCAGTCGTAGAGTCCAGGAGGAAAGGTCTTGCATGAAGATCTTTCTGGATAGCGCTAACTTGGAGAGTATAAAGATATACAATGATATGGGCATTCTCGACGGGGTGACAACAAATCCATCTCTACTATCTAAAGAGAAAGCGGATCCAAGGGTAATAATGAACGAAATTGTAAGAACAGTGAAAGGTCCGGTAAGCCTAGAGGTTATTGGAACAGAATACGAAGTAATGATTGAAGAAGCTCACAGGTTGAAGAAGTACGGCGAGAATGTGGTTGTCAAGATTCCTATGATTCCAGCCGGATTAAAGGCAGTCAAAAGGTTAAAGGAAGAGGGCATATCAACAAACGTGACACTTATTTTTTCGAGCAATCAGGCAATATTGGCAGCAAAAGCAGGAGCATCGTATATCAGTCCATTCATAGGCAGGCTCGACGACAACGGCCAAGACGGAATCAATATTGTTAGAGAAATCAGTCAGGTATTTGGTAATTACGAATTTGAAACCCAAATCCTTGTCGCCAGCATCCGGCATCCACTCCATGTAATTGAAGCTGGAAAATGCGGGGCCGACATAGTCACTCTTCCACCTGAAATATTACAAAAGATGCTTATGCACCCCCTCACCGACAAGGGCCTCAGCAGCTTTCTCTCGGATTGGAACAAGGTGAAAAATTTGAATCCGGATCTTGTTTTTTAGATTTGCATCAGAGTAATTACCTTCTCTGGAATGGCCTTAAGCTCACTCACCGCTACGCTCTTTTCGTATTCTAGATACTGCAAATTCTGACTTATATTAACGGCCTCATTTAACGTCCTTCCGAGGCCTAGAGCTACCATTCGAATACCCATCCTACGGTAGAGTAGTACCATATGTCTTACAGCATCATAATCAGAGGGCTCGCCGTCAGTGAGAGTAGCAACGACGTCAGGTCTAAATGATCTGATTATCGGTTCCAACAAGGCGTAAATTTCGGCTAAAGGGGTACCTCCTATAGCCTTGACTTGCGCCAAGCGTCGTGCATGGATTCTTGTCCAGGGCGCGCTGGGGGGTTTAATTATCCAGCATTTTACTTGTCTAGCCTCGGTACTAAAAGCATAAACCCCAAACTTTATTTTTAAAAAATGCAAGGCTTCACAAAGGGCTACAGTGGCACGCTTGTAGTCCTGTT
Organism: Thermoproteota archaeon; assembly: GCA_030861915.1. Classification (GTDB taxonomy): domain Archaea; phylum Thermoproteota; class Nitrososphaeria; order Nitrososphaerales; family Nitrososphaeraceae; genus TH5893. The sequence continues at coordinate 4,277 of JALZES010000053.1, read as the reverse complement.
CAGATTCCTCAATACTGCTTGAGTGATCCAAGATAATAGCAACCTTTGACCTAAACGACAACTTGAAATCAGCAATAAAAGTCTTTGGCAGCTTCTCCAAGAAAGTTTCGGTGTCGAATTCGTCACCATTTTCTTCGTGCTTTTCAATCCATCCTGTCTTCCAGCGCTTGAATTTTGCTTTTGTCCTCTGAATCAAATCAACGTCGTATATCTGACTTTCATCATAATTCACATCTTCTGGAATGCTCAGGCCAGGGCGTTCCACACTCTCTTGACCCTTGTTTTCGCTTCGCTTGCTTTCATCGACGAGGGCTTTGAACTCGGCGATCACCCCATGCCCTTCAATTATTTCTTTGGGATTTCTGACCGCATGATGCTGTTCTAATTTCCTTAATTTGACGAACTTTTCGATCTCAGCGAGTAAGGTTTTCTTGTCGACTGATCTACCAAATCCTACTTTGCTCGACGGCGTGATGATAGGAAAAGAACCCAAGGCATTCAGCTCCAATATCTTGAGAATTTCAGGTATCCGCTTTTCAATTGAATTTGTTCCTTGGTTATTCTCAATAGCATCCCTTAAGATATTCTGTGCAACATCCGCAGCGTGCTGTATTTTTGTAAACTCGTTTCCAAAGAGTTCGCCTTTTAACGAACCGCTTAAGAAGTACTGAGAAAAAGCCTCTGCAACCTTATGCTTTCCGTAAAGTGAATTCAAGAGAGGTCTAGAAAGCCAGGAAATCCCTTCGTAAAATACAATCTCTTTTTCCATGCCCTTCCAAAAGCCGAGACCCAGGATTTCTGACCTCTTAGTTTCAAGGGTGTTCAATAAGAATCCAAAAACGTGGTCGTAACTTAACACTTTGGAGCAATATATCATTCTCATCGACTCATACCACAGCATGACTCGCCACTGCCTGTATCTTTGCAACTCAGTTCCAGGAAAGTAACGTGGACTAGGCAGGGAGATCTGGTTTTTGTCGGGTCTCGTAACTGGCACTTTTTGGTCCGTAAGACTTATTTGAACGTGCATATTCCCAGTCCATCTTCTCGCCAAGAAGGTACCAATGTCAAGCAAGATGTCATTGCGAAGGAATAAAGAAGACTCAGCAGACATAGATTTCAATCACCAAAAATTGAGATAATCATGTCCATAACCTTGCGGAATTCAACTTCCCCCCATTGATCATAGGCATTTGCAAATACTATTTCGGCAGCTCGTTTCGCCTGGATATCGGTGTTCAGAAGCTTTGTAAAGGCTATCGTTTCCCTTAGACTAGGACCGTAGTACAGCTCCTCGACGGCTGCGGCTTCTCTTAGGCTCCTGGCCAGCTTGATGCCTTGCCTTACGTCCTCTATCTTTGAACCTGGGATATTTGACACATGCCTCCGTATAATTTCAAGCTCGACATCTTCGGGAGGGTATTCCAGCCTGATTCGCACTGGGAATCTGCTGAGTAGTTGCGGTGGGAGCTCCTTGGTCCCTATATGGGACAGCGGGTTTATAGTTGCTATTACAGACCAATCTTCCCTGGCTGTGATAGTCTGACCGTCGGCCTCCTTGAGTACCACTTGCCTTCTGTCGTCTAGCGCCTCATCCAATCTGAGTAAGACATCGGCCTCCGCAGCATTAAGTTCGTCAAGATAAAGAAGCCCCCCATCACGCATAGATTTTACCAAAATTCCTTCGACAAAATTAATTTCTCCCTTGGTAAGTGTTTTGCTTCCAATTAGATGTGATTCCCTTGTGCGTAGACTAAAGTTTACGGACTGCAAGTCTTTGTTCATAAGCGAAGCAAATTGGCGAACAAGCGTGGTCTTGCCTGTTCCCTTTGGTCCTATGATGATACTGAAAAGTCCTGCACTATACGCTTTTGACAGTATGTCCAAAGAATCGTTCCAATCTAAGTATGTTTCTGCCATGTTGCGTGTTATCAGATCAGGAGCTTATTAATAAAAACCAATACATATTGCAGCATGCTTCGTTAACACCTATGATCTCATAATTTCGCGCCTGTTTTTGAGGTAATCAGTCAGCAGCGCCTTGTCGATATTGGATGGATTTATGTAATAAGACTTACCCCTTACGACCTTTTCCATTTGATTTACGTATGAAAGCAATGAGTCTTCTTCACTTATCATTATGGTATCGATTTGTATCCCCTTTCGCAGACATTTCCAGGCCTCTGCTATAGTTCGTTGGGCAATATAGTCGTCAACTTGCCTGTAACGATAACATAGGTACACAAGTTTTCCAGAATGAAGATCCAAATCTAAATTCTGAAAGTCCTTAACGCTGCGAAGGGTATCAAGGTCGGGTTTATAAAAATGGGAGTACGGTTTTTGAGATAGTAAGTCTTCCTGATCCTTTTGATAATCAATGAAGCACGCACTCGGGTGACCGTCAGTAATTAGAATGATACGCCTGTTCGAATAGCCCTCTCTGGTCAAAATTTTGGAGGCCAGCCTAAAGGCGGCCTGGTAGTTAGTATAATGCATGAAGTCGCCGCCGGGTTCAAAAGTCTTAAGATAAGGTATATCCACCGGAGAGATCCTTGTGGCTAATGCACCGAATCCTATGACAGAAATTGAGTCAGACGGGAAGAATTTCTTGTTAAAAACAAAGAGGCCCCAGAGGGCTTTTTTTGCTGCCTCGATTCTGCTTAGATCCCCAAACATTGACGAGTAACGCATGGTAGAACTGAGATCTATGCAATACACCAGTGAGACTCTAACATCATGACTCATTTCGTACTCCTCGATGTCATCCATACTAAGTTGCAAGGGCAGTCTAACCTGTCCATTTTCTTTCGTGTTCCTTTGAAGAGCATTCAGGAGTGATTTTGGAACGTTCATCATCCTCAGGTCGTTCCCGTACTCAAATCTCCTAGTGGAGTCGTGTATTAGGTCGCCCTGCCCTTGAACTATTGTTTCATGCAAGCCGACGTCTCCAGAGGTTAAAGGATTCATAATATCGATTAGTATCTTCTCTCCAATAGAGGAGAAACCCTTGCGGGTAAGCCATTTGTGAGAGTCCTTTAGATATCCTCTCTCGATCAGCTCAGTTACTATTGACTCGCCCGCAGACATACTGGTTAGGCTCGGTTCCGAAGAGGAATTAAGATCTTGTGGTCGAGAGGATTGCACACTGGCTTTAGTTGAGAAACGTTCTCTAAGCCACTCGCCCGCAATATTTTGCGCAAGCTCTTGAAGATCAGGAGTGCGTTCGCGCAAAATCTCTCTTCCTATTATCTTCAGGAGCTTGTCAAGCTCTTCCTTTTTTATTCCATTCCTCTGTTTGCTGTTCCTAGCAAGAGAACTGTCTTCCCCCTCTCGAGTTAAGAAATACTCGATCCGAGACGAGACATAACCGCCTGTTTCGCTGCTATTCAAGTCTTGCAGAATATAGACTTCCCTTCTTATCTAGCAAAGGTGGATTTGTCCATCTTAGGCCTTCGAGAATCAATTCAGTCACAGATGGGTGAACTCGCCGTCCTTATCATCAATTAATTGGACACTTTTTACATCAATATCGAATGGCGCAGCGAGCTGAATAAAGTCCAAATGTTCCTGCTTAATCCTGTCTGTGGTTTGGGTAACCAATTTGCTCAAGCTGGGAAATTTCTCTAGCTGGGAGATATAATCCGTGCTACTATTTTGCCCCCTGCCTAGGTTCTGTTGTGAGGCAACGTACAGCTCATTGCTCTTGAAATCTTCTTTGATTCTCATGAGTTGATCAGAAGGAAGATTCTGGGTATAATCTGTTGACACTTCTCTAATAGCGCTTTCGATGATTGAGTCAAGAATCCTATTCCTACTCTGGCGTGTGTCATCTATCTCAGACAGTTCGAATTTGCAGGATTGATATATACAAAAAAAATCCGAGAACCGAGGAACGGAAATCATATTGCTGTGTATAGATCTGATTCTCTCAACTTCCGAAGCCAATACTTCTGTCGAATGGATTGCCATTCTTACGCTTACTCCCTTCGTATGATCAATTTCGGGGTGTTGTCTTGACAACTGTGTGACCTTCGCGATAGTCTTTATGATAAATATTGGTAGTAGAACAGCCCTATCCTTGCTAATTTGCGCCTCTTGAAGTATGATAAGCATCTCATCAACAATATTGGTAGGATAATGGGTATCTATGTGGCTCCTGAGCCTATCAGATAGGGGTTCGATAATCTTCCCCGAATGTGTATAGTCTACGGGGTTCGCGGTGGCCAATAGTTTGATGTTAGGTTTAAATATAACTGGGTATGACCCCGTCGTAAACT
>JALZES010000040.1 GCA_030861915.1 Thermoproteota archaeon | reverse complement strand
CGCACTGCGTCATTTTCTAACACGACCTTATAGCTGTCTGGTGCCACTTTAACAGCATCATCATAATGTGTATGATGTGACATAGGCTTTCCTATATCTAGGTAAAACTTAAGCATTGCTGAGGTCGCGGGTTCAAATCCCTCAGGTGCATTCTTATAAATCTGATTGACTACCATATTTAAATCAGGCTTGTTTTAGGATGATGTCGGACAAAATCAGCCAGCTCTCAAAAAATTATCTTAAATTACATCATAGGATAAAAAGAGCACATTTTCTAATATAAGACCCGTAGATAGCAAGGACGGGCATAAACGGAAATCAAGTCATTACCTAACATTCGTAAACCCGACCACTTGCTCTCAGGGCTACTTTAATTCTAATAAAAGATATTTTAGAAATTTGAACGATGTTTCTAAATTATTACTGTCAGTTAGCGTCAAGCAAAGAGACTCTGGTCTTCATGAAATAATATAATATTCATTACAGGTTCTTTTATTTAAGAATAGTTCTCATGTAGGAAGAATATGTAACCAAATAAATCCTAATTGGGTAGACAGTTCTAAGAGTACTAGAGCGGGTAGGGGTAAAAAACAGCAATTTGTGGAGTCTACGCTACAAGAAGATCTTACCAAGCGACAAAAACAGGTACTAGCAGCTCATGATGACGCATTGTCATTTTGATCCATAGATAACACCAAAAGTATGATATGCAATTAAGCAACGATATTGAGAGCCTATATCCCAACCCTGTCTATTTTTAGTTGTAGGATTATGTATTGACCAAAACACATCAACAAGGTCCTCATAGGATACTTCATTAGGATCAAACTCTACCTGTACTGCCTCTGCATGACCAGTCTTGTGAGAACAAACGTCTCTATATGTCGCTTTCATATTTATATCTAATCACATTACAGGAATAGCCATGTCAAACAACACACCCATCCTTGTTACTGGAGCCGCCGGAAATGTTGGTTCCGTAGGGCGAGGTGTTGTCAAACTTCTTCGAGAGCGCGATCTTCAAGTCAGAGCACTTGTACATCGCCTCGACGAACGATCTCAAGTGTTGAGCGAAATTGGAGCCGAACTTGTCGTCGCCGACCTCACAAATGGTGCGGACGTAGTAAGAGCATTGCGCGGTTGCAAGCGGATGTATTTTGGCATGAGTATCTCGTCACCATATCTTCAAGCTACGGCTATTGCAGCAGCCGCAGCAAAAGAAATCCCCGACTTTGAGATTCTCGTGAACATCTCCCAAATGACAGTTTCGCAGATGAGTTTAACTGAAATGACCGAATCACCTCAGCAGCAACAACATTGGCTTGGCGAGCAAGTCCTTAACTGGTCTGGAGTGCCTGTAGCACATGTGAGGTCGACGATCTTCCTGGAACCTTTCTTCTCTAGCATGGCAGCCTCATCAATCGCCAAAGATGGGACAATTAGATTGCCATTTGGCTCGGCGCGAACTTCACCAATTTCCGCTAGCGATGTGGAAAGAGTCGTTTCCACAATTTTGGAAGATCCCACCAGTCACCGAGGGAAGGTCTATGAACTGACTGGTCCTCGATCAGAAGACATGAATGAGATCGCAAAAGAATATGCGATCGCACTAAATCGTCCAGTGAAATATGTGGACACGCCATACGACAAGTGGCTGAAGGAAGAATTATTGCCACTCAATTTACCTCAATACGTTTTTCACCACGTTTCCACTATGGCTAAGCTCATCGCGGATAATCGCTACGATCGATTGACGTGGGACGTACAGAAGTTAACCGGAAAACCAAGTATGAGCGTTCGAGAGTATGTAACTGCGCATCCAGAGGTATTTTCCACAGCCGCAGTCACGCGTTAGACAACAGGTGAACATTATCGACGCGTACATCATCAACGGAGTTTTTATACCACGCGCGAGCGTGCGAAAAGGTACAAGCGCCTATTCCGACATTCATCCACATGAGCTTGTAGCTTCATGCTTCAGATCCCTCTGCGAACGACAGCCCGAGTCTTTCTCAGAAGTGTCGTCCGTATATCTAGGCTGTGTTAGCCAAGTCAACGATCAGGGCGCTAATCTCGCGAGGAATGCCGTACTGTCAACACAATCCTGCTTGATCAACAAGAAGAAGGAAACAGGATAATGATGATGACGATAAGGAAAATACACGAGCATATTCTGATTCTTCTGGTGACAACAACAGCAGTGATGACTAAGTAGACGTTACACTGTTGAAGTGTGGATGACACTACAAAAATTTAAGGATGATTGTAGCAAGGTCTCTAAAGATAAGGTGATGAATCATTGTTTATGGTGCAGCAGCAAAAGAGCATAAACTTCCTAATTGGCAGGAGAAGTTAAGTTGTGTTGTAAAACCTAACCGAGACCAGCTCATCCAAATTGGCCAATTGATCGATGCAGGCCATATAGCACCAATTGTTGATAAAATACTTCCGCTTTCTCAAGCTAGTCAGGCTTATGTGGATGATAGGAGCCATAATATACATGGCAAGGTAGTTCTGAGTATTGCAAAATGATAATAATAGAGGTTTACTGTTGATAAAATGATATACGAAATTCTTGTTGCTATGGATGGTTCAGAGTCATCGTTAAGAGCATATTCATATGCTTCTTTTTTAGCCAGGCAATGTAATGCTGCACTACTCATAGTATACATATTTGACGCATTTGAGAGAATTTCAGGTAAGATAAAGCGAGAATTTCGAGAAATTGCTAGGCAAATAGAGGCGTGGGGGTGGAACAGCCGTAACTGTAGAAATCCTTTTGACGATTATAAATCTCAAGCTGAAAATTCTGGAATAAAACAAGTAAAGACAATAATGCATGAAGGAAATGCAGCTGCAGAAATATTGCATATAGCAGACGAGGAAAATGTGGATACAATAGTAATTGGAGGTACAGGTGTCAATTCATCTAAGCAATTTCCTCTAGGCGGCGTGCCTCACAAAGTCATTTACCATGCGAAATGTCTAGTAACTGTTGTTGGGTAACAAAACAAGATAGGGCTAATCGCTAATCTAGTTTAGTAGAGATGTCAAAATAAGAGCTCGGATACAAGAGAATACATCTCTTATGAAATATACATGTTATTTTGGCACATTAAGTCCATGGTTTTTGGATTAATAGTGTCATACTACTCACTAGCTTCAAGGATTCATATCTGCTTGAACCCTTTAGGTAAACGGGTTCACCAATTTTCAATCAATTTATTAAAAGTTGTTCATTAACAGATTAATCTACCGTAAAATATCATATAATGCCTTATTCTTATACCTCAAAGTCTCTTCAAACTTTAAAGGTTTAAAATGTGTGTTTTCAGCTCTTTCAATGGCACTTTTAATTAACTCATCAAAATATACTATAGATGGGTCAAGCTTTCTAATTTCATTGCATTTCAATACCCATTCCCTTATTTTATTAAAAGCATTAGCCTCAGATAGATATTGTATATTTACAAAATAAGGTGCAAGTATTAGTGATATTGCAAATTTGCGATAATTGTCTATTCGCATATTAAGAAGTTTTTCTACATAAGGGATTGTATTAGCAGTATTATGAAAACTGTTGACGTCATTTCTTCTTAGTATTTTCTTTTGATTATTAATCTCTGCTTTTAGCTTTCTATCTACAAGAAGAGTTTGAAACTCAACTAGTAGGTTATCAATTTCTGGCAGTGATTGTGAACTATCCCATTGTTGAATTACCTTCACGTCGGGATCTATTCCTTGTTCTTCTAAATACTTTGAATTGAATATATATGGTACTCTCAAAAGACAGGACTTGAATGCCGGGCTATTTAATGTATCAGACTTGTTTAAAGACAACTGTCTTGCAGCAAATTGCAGAAATTCCTTCGAAGGTTCAGTTGTATAGGGTTCAAAGTCATCAAACTGTTCTAATGCTTCTGTGGCTTTGACAGGCACAATAATATGGTAACCGTTTCCTGACCATAAAATAAGAGGTTTGACTCCGTGTAAGACACTGGCAATATTCCTCAAGATTCTTTTTAACCATCTATCTAATTCTTCTTTAGATCTGAAATGTTCAGTATCTAAATCAATAAACAAAATATTTGGAGCAAATAAGTTCAGATTAATTCCTTGTTTGTAGTCTTGTTCTTCTACTTCTGATATAAGTGCTGGATATGCATTTATTCTACAGTCGTGATAATCAGAATGGGACCTAATAAAGGGACAAGATTAGTGTGGGGCCAGTGGGATTTGAACCTTGCA
>JALZES010000005.1 GCA_030861915.1 Thermoproteota archaeon | reverse complement strand
ACACAACCCTGTTACTCTGCGTGGCAAGCTCGCTTAACCTAGGTATGAAAAAGTTTGTAACGAGCATAGATACCTCTATATCAATAGAGAAATTCGCCAGGCGCTATGGCTCCGAAATGGTCAAGTTCGACTCTTCAAAGGTTGGCGAATCCAATGTTGTTAGCAAGATGCTCGAAGTTGAAGCTGATGCTGGTGGAGAGGGGAGCAGTGCAGGATTTATTATGCCGAAATTTAACATGTGTAGAGACGGATTTTTGGCATGTGCAATAATCTCTTCGCTTGATACCAAATTTATAGATGAATGCATAGAATTTGCGCGTCAATATGCACAAATAAGAACGAAAATATCCTTACCTTCTGATCAGCACAGAAAGATTATTGAAAAATTAATTGATATCTTTAAGAGAGACTCATCAGAAATTCTAACCATAGATGGTGTTAAGGCTATACTAGATGATGACTCGTGGGCTCTGGTGAGACCTTCAAATACAGAACATGCTATCCGGGTCTCTGTTGAATCCAGAGCATACGCAGTACAAGGCCTGCACGATGAAATAGTTAACAAGGTTCGAACAGTTTATGACGCGTATAAATGAAAAACAAATTATAGAAATCTTTGTCAATGAGTTTAAAAGATCTAGCCGCAAGGGCACCAACTATTACGATAATAGACAATATTATACGGCGAGGCGAATTGGAGAAGATGATGTGTCCATCATCTCTCCTCTGAGGAGGCTAAGAAGAGGAATAGAACTTATTTTCAAATGCGACATGCTTGTAGAAAGTACCGATGTGCCTCCGGGGATGAAAGCCTGGCAAATAGCCCGAAAAAGCGTTGTCTCCTGCGTAAGCGATTTTGCAGCAAAAGGCATCAGACCTCCCTACATGTCTATGATTTCTCTAGGAATCCCTGACAGATACTTAAAGGACGACATTTTGGGACTGGTCAGGGGCTTTAGCAAGTCGTCGAGAGAATTCGGGATCGAATTTATAGGTGGCGATACAAATGAAGCTAGTGAATTAATCATAGGTTGTGCTTTAATTGGATTTTCTAAGAACGGTAATATTCCCTCCAGAAATGGTGCCAAACCCGGCGATTTTATAGTTGTTTCAGGAGGCTTTGGATACCCAGCGGCTGGTCTGAAAATCCTAATGCAGAGTGCTAACGCCGGAGGGACGTTTAAAAATAAAGCTATTTCTTCTGTGATGAGTCCAAAGCCCCAACAAAAGTTCGGAACATCTCTGGCAAGGTATTTGTCTTCTTCTATTGATTCTAGCGACGGTCTTGCTATCTCCCTCTATGAGCTGGCTATACAGAGCAAAGTGAATTTTTTTGTCAGCAGGGTGCCCTCGGCAACAGGGATCGGACGATTTGCAATGGAGAACGGATTTTTGGATTCCCATGAATTGATTTTTCATGGCGGAGAGGAGTTTCATATAGTAGCAACAGTTCCTCGACAGAATATGAAAAGAGTAGAGAATATAGCTGGAAAGCACAGATTAAAATTGATTGTAATAGGCAGAGCAACTCATGGAGCAGGCAAGGTCTTCGTCGAAGGTAAGCAAAATGCAAAAAAGGAACTCTCTCTCCTGGATAATAGGGGCTATCTCCATTTGAAAAATTAATAGTCAAATAGTAACTATCAAGGTTAATATGTAGCCCATAATAACCGAGTTTACTACAAGTAAATGTCAAACATAGAAGAGATTACGCAATATAAATGGGGTGTTGCTCACATATTGAGTAGTTATAATAACACTCTAGTTCATATTACAGATATCAGCGGGGCCGAAACAGTCTCATTCAGCTCTGGCGGAAGACACGTGACGGCTGACAGATACGAGTCCTCTCCCTATGCAGCTATGAAATCTGCAGTGGCAGCTGCAGATGTCGCAAAATCGAAGGGAATAACTGCGCTTCACATCCGCGTGAGGGCTGTTGGCGGCGTAGGGCCGAGAATCCCGGGTCCAGGGGCGCAGGCAGCTATCAGGGCACTTGCTAGGGCAGGTTTCAGGATAGGGAGAATTGATGACGTAACGCCTGTTCCGCACGATACTACAAGGAAGCCTGGCGGAAGAAGAGGACGAAGAGTCTAAACCATAATCATTCACGCTATATCATAACCCTGTTACGGGGGAGTAAATGCCATGATCCATGCAACCGACTCTGTCTTGACATATTCTGAATTGCTTCAATACTACTGAGAGAAAAAAGGCGGCCTAAGTGCCATTATTCCTTGATTGTGTTATCTCGAGTTTCTTGCTTGAGTTTTTCTGAGAATGACACTAATTTGCCGTGATCTTCGATTTTGATAGTCGTGCGAATCCTGACATTTATCCCAATAGAGCGGAAAAGCGCTAGCAGTTCACCCCCAGCTATTCTCTGTTGAATCTCCCCTGTTCTGATCAAATCAGCTATTCTCTTTATTATTATCTGCGTTTGTGATGGAAATTGGGCTTCTGCAAGCTTCAGAACCTCCTCTCCTCGATCATATAGATAATCTAACACAATTTCCTTATCGGTTTTTGACAGAACCCTCTGCCCTTGCTCTTTCTGTGCGGCCTTTGACTTTTCCATGGCTGCATGTTTCCACAATTCTTTCAATTTACGTGCCTTAATTATTGCAATTTCTGGATCCTCCTGCCCATCTCGTTCCTTTGATGTCACTAACCTTTTATCACCCCCAGCGGAACGAGTCTCGCAACCTTAGTGGCTATTCCCAATGAATCAGAAACATTTACTACCTCATCTACATCCTTGTAAGCATCAGGCGCTTCTTCTACTAGCCCATCTTTCGTTGAGGACTTGATATAAATACCCTTCCTCTCCAAAGTCTTTCTCACTTCTTCGACAGAGTGAATTCGCTTAGCAGCGGATCTCGACATCATCCTACCTGCGCCGTGAGCAGTAGATCCAAAACTTAAATTCAATGACTTTTCGTTACCTTTGAGAACCCAACTGGCCGTCCCCATTGAGCCCGGAATAATTACAGGTTGACCGATACTGTAATATCTAGCCGGCAATTCTGGCATCTGCGCCGGAAACGCTCTTGTTGCACCCTTTCTGTGAATTACCAAATCACGAGTGCCCTCGCCATCAACGCTGTGGCGCTCTACTTTGGCAATATTGTGAGATACATCGTAAAGAAGTTGCATCTCCAGTGCTTGGTCGTTTATTTTAAATACCCTTTCAAATGCCTTTCTTGTCCAGTGCGTTATCATTTGTCTGTTACACCACGCAAAGTTTAACGCGGAATACATAGCCTTACGATAATCGTTGCCCTCAGATGAGTCATTTGGTACACATGCAAGTTCCCTATCCGCTAATTTGAAACCATACTTCTTCAATGCAATCTCTGAGATGCGCAAGTAATCGCTGCAAACCTGATGTCCAAACCCTCGTGAACCGCAATGAATAAGTATTGTAATCTGTCCCTCATGGTCGAGGCCCATTGATCTTGCTGCAACTTGGTCATATATCTTGTCCACCTTTTGTACTTCCAAGAAATGATTGCCTGAGCCCAGACTACCAAGTTGTATTGCGCCACGCTTTCTCGCAACTTCTGACACTCTTGTTGGGTCGGCTCCCATCATCTTACCACTTTCCTCGCAAACTTCTGTATCCTGTTGCCATCCATATCCGCGCTCGATTGCCCAGTTCGTTCCTTCCAATAATAACTCGTCGAGCTCTGGACCGGTCAGTCGAAATGCTCCTTCGCTTCCTACTCCTGTGGGAATAGATCTGAACAATTCGTTGACAAGATCTTTTAGACGCGGTCTCAACTCGGATTCGGTCAGACCTGTTCTTATCAATCTCACACCACAGTTAATATCGTATCCCACGCCGCCTGGACTAACGACGCCGTCATCTAGATCCGTTGCTGCAACTCCACCAACGGGGAATCCGTAACCCTCATGTCCGTCAGGAAGAACTACCACTTGTTTAACCACACCAGGCAATGTCGCAACGTTAGCGGCTTGATCGAGAGTTCTATCCGTGATCATTTTTGAAATAAGACTATCATTGGCATAAATCGTCACAGGGACCTTCATTCCCTTAGATTCGTCCTTCTCAATTCGGAAAATCAAATCGCTAATCTTTCTGATGCGATAATTACCGCTTTTACTCAATAACTCATTCATATTCCTTGTCTTTAGATTACCATTTAAGTATCATATTCGAGCTTATAAATACGAATCCAATAAGGATCAAATTTCCGCAGGCAGACCAGCAGTACTCTGGCAAGATTTATTTTTCTTCAGTTATTTTTGTCATATAGAATGGCCATACTTCCTATAGATACAGGACGCTACGGGAGCAAGGAAATTAAGCAAATATTTGAAGAAGATCAGAGAATGCGCTATCAAATAGAATTTGAAGCAACAGTTGCTGTTGCGCAGGGTCGATTAGGCCTGATTCCTTCATATGCTTCAGACGAAATCATGAAAATCGGCAGATCTGGTACAGTGAGTTTGGGACGAATCAAGGAACTTGAGGCCGTGAGCGACCATGACACAGCTGCAATAATAGAAGCCCTCGGGGAACAGTGCTCTTCAAGAACAAAGCCGTGGATCCATTACGGATTAACAAGTAGTGATGTCGTAGACACGAGTACGTCCATGCAAATAAGAGATATATTTTTTATTCTTGAACCAAAGCTTTCTCGTTTGGCTAAAATCTTAATCAATATGGCGATTGATTATAAGACCCAGCCGGCTGTCGGAAGAACGCATGGCCAACATGCAAGCATAATTGCATTCGGACTTAAATTTGCAGTATGGGCTGCAGAAATGGCAATGCATATCGAAAGACTAGAGGAGAGCAAGAAACGAATCTTACGATGCAAAACACTGGGTGTTGTAGGAACAGGCTCATTAATGGGAGAAGATGCTCTAGCCGTACAGGATCTGGTCGCCAAAGAGCTCGGCCTCGTCCCGGTCGACGCGGCTACACAGGTTATTTCTAGGGAGGGATATGCAGAGATGCAATTTCTGTTCGCTTTGCTGGGCTCTAGTCTTGATAAAATAGCAATCGAGATAAGAAATCTACAAAGAACTGAGTTGGCAGAAGTTGAAGAACCATTCAGGGAAGGACAGATTGGCAGCAGTGCCGTTCCAGTCAAAAGGAATCCAATCAAGAGTGAAAGAGTCTCGTCTCTTGCAAGAATGTTACGTTCCTTGGTTAATGTTAGTTTAGAAAATATTGCATTATGGCACGAAAGAGACCTGTCGAATTCAGCAAACGAGCGTTTTACTATCCCAATGAGCGCTGTCCTAATAGACGAAATGCTGAACTTAATTACAAGAGTTATCTTGGAACTCCAAGTAAACGAGGAGAGAATAATTTCAAACATCGATATCACAAAAGGCCAAATCTATGCGGAATTTGTACTGCAGGCATTAGTTAAAAAAGGGATTCCGAGGTTTGAGGCCTATAGAGAAATTCAAAGAGTAGCATTTATAGCTCTTAGAAGCGGAGAACATTTTCAAGAGATAATAATCAAAGATCCGGTGCTCTCGAAGGAACTGAGGGAAGAAGATTTGGGGTCATTATTTAATCCTAAGAATCACTTATCAGCCTCGTCTAAGATAATCAACAGGGTCGCGACTCTGGTAAAAGAGACTAACCGAAAATTCTCTCTCGAATAGCATCGGTGAGCATTTCAGAATGTCTTTCACTGGTGAGCAACAACAGATACACCTTATCCTAACTGTCGTGAGAAAGGCAGAGATGTCATATCAATATAATCTAGCTATGCAGAGACCCTCTAGAGACTTTGCAAAAATTTTTGTGAATTAGTGAACTGTACTGGAGAGCCATCTTCCTTTGCATCACGGACTGGCGTGGGACACCTATCAAAGATGCCACTTGTCTCAAAATATGTTTTCTAATTTCATCTTTGGGGCCGCTAATCTTCTGGTCCATCGGTATACTTTTAGCGAACGATATAAAATCCGGTGACAAGAACGGCTGTTTTACTGTGATGCCAAATTCTTCTGTTATGCTATCTATTTCCTGCATGAGCACAAACTCATTCTCAAGTTTTTTGTCTTGGAGATTCATAAGGGCAGTACAGCCTTGATCGTATACGGATCTGAACATATCAT
>JALZES010000124.1 GCA_030861915.1 Thermoproteota archaeon | reverse complement strand
GAGTAGGACCCAACAGGAGACCCGCTGCCAGCACGCCTGCAAAAATACCTGCGAAAACGTTCTTGTTCATTGAGGCGAGTTATCTTCTTCTGCTATTAATAGTTTTAAAAAATATATTATAAACAGTTAGCTAATAATGTCATAATAAAATGTTGGAAGTTAGTATTCTTTCTGGTTTCTTATGGAATTTCTCCGGCCCGTTGAAATATTTCCGCAGCGTCACTTTACAATATCACAGTGTGAATCGCTTGCAATATCGCTTAACAATATATCGGCATAGCATATATTAGATTTTCCACATAATAAGAAAAGATTGCGCTCTTTTCTAGGTTTTGGCAAAAAGAACAAAGACGTAAGATCAACGCACTGTGCTGTCTGTACCAAAGAGCTAACGCGGCACAAATACAAGCCTTCTCCTGACTGGAACATCGAGGGGCTTCTATGTAGTGACTGCCACATTGAGAAAACAAGAGATCATATTCTAAAAGCAGAGACAGAAAAGAGAGAGGAATCCGAACAAAAAGAAAGGGAAGAACGAACATGTCATCTCTGCAAAACGCTAATCGACTTGGATGGGGAAAAGAAAAAGCCTGAGTGGAAGTGGAATATGGATGCTGGAATAATTCTCTGCGCTCAGTGTTACAGTAAGACAGAAGCAGAATTTAACCGAAAATTGAACTTCTGTGCAATTTGTAACAAAAAAATCGGGTTTTTTAGATATAACCCAAAACAAAAATGGAGGATAGACGGTCAACTTTGCAGAAAGTGCTGGGACGAGCAAAACATGAAGGGAAAAATGGGTGGGTAGTTGCACAGTTAGATGATGTTGGACTAATGCAACTACTGAAACAGAAATGTGTAGAAATTAAATGAATTAACATACAAAAAACACTAAATAAGTCGGTAAGCTAGTTCTCATGTTGCACTTTTTTTCTTCAATTCTGCCAGGAAAGAGATGCGATAAGTGTGAAAAAAGATTTCATAAGATTGAAGAATTGATGCAACATAAGCAGGTAGTACACGGGAAAGATCTTTTTTATCACTGCAAACAATGTGATGTCAGTTTCAAAGGAATGGAGCAGATGCGCGACCATCTAAAGAAATTTCACTCCTATAATAAAATAAAACAGGAACGAGGAGACTGAGGAAATATATCGCCTTGCTACTAGCAGAACGCCACTAAATGGTGACTAGTTGTTAGGATGCTGTTAGTGTAGCGCTTGACAAGAAATTATGTTCCGAGAGTGCCTGGATATACTCTCGACAGGAATTTGTATAGTAAATTCAGGTTTCGTCAAGGATAAGCATAAAATAGACACGACGTTAACTATAGATTCTAAATGACAAAAACCTGCCTAAAATGCGGGAAAGCATTTGATGAAAAAACTGTAGAGGATCCTGCTGCCGGAAAATATCCTGCATGTCAAGATTGTTGGAAGGAGTGGACGACTCATGCTGTAATGGTAATGAACGAAATGAGACTTGATATGTCACTTCCAGAGCATAGAAAGTTACTACGGAAATACGAGAGAGTGTTTTTCGGCCTAGAGAAACCGGAAGGAGAGTTTCAGAAAAATCCCGATAAGAGACCAGATGAATACCAATAGTACCCTCCAAACTTATAGTTAGCCACTTATGATTTTCCTGTTGCTAACCCAACAAGAAAGAGTAAAGAATCAAGCATCAGAGAGTTCAGGCAGGTCTGGTTTGCTTGGTTGTTATCAAGCAAATTATCAAGCACATAGAAGTTGTATGTAAAAACAGTAAGGAATATGGCGAATTTTAAATTGATATTTTTATTGTATTCCTAAGGCCTGAAGTCCAGACTTCGGTATCAGGTCTATTATTTTATTTCTGTCAGGAAAAGACAAAATAGCTTCCTTCAAACAATCTGCTAATTTTTCTTTTTGGACATCTTCGATACTATTGAACATTCGGATAATCATGTTGACCCGCATTCTTTGGATGATATCGGGATTTTTTCTTAATTCCTGACAATATATTCTCAACATCTCGACTATCTGCGTACCATTGAAGCTAGATAATACCGTCATCCATGTTTTTATTAATCTTGATATTTTTTCCTCTTCAAAAGAAGGAATAGTCCTTAAGACGCTAGACACTATTTCCTGTTTGTCTTGGTCGTCCAAGATATAGAATTCTTTCAATCTTCCTTCCAACATTGGCTTTCTTAAGTACTCTGGTAGACCTATGAGTGTATCCATTATATTTTCTGTAGGGTTTTCATTAGGGAAAGAATTCATTTTCCGTTTATTACTCCCGTATTTCTCATCAACTATAAAAGGTAACTCATTTTACTTGTGGCAATACTGGAGACGGTCTATGAAGTGTATTATTATAATGCATTTTTTTGTTTTCAGCCAATTTTACTTTTTGCCGCCTGTCAGCAAGATCTTCCTAACTAGCATTAAATAACCACGTAGCCCAACTATCATCGATGCCATGTACTGTGATAGTCGGCGGGTTCTTTGGCGATGAAGGAAAGGGAAAAATTATAGCGTATCTTGCTAAACATTATAGTCCTACAATTGCGGCACGGGGCGGGGTAGGGCCTAACGCCGGTCATACATTCGTTGTTGGTGGAAAAAAATTCAAGGTCCGCATGCTGCCTAGCGCTGCAGCAAACTCTTCGACCAGGCTTCTCATTGGTCCCGGCGTTCTGATTAATCCACAAATCCTTCTAGAGGAAGTAAGAAATTTCGATGCTGGCGACCGAGTCTTTGTTGATTCGCAATGTGGCGTTATTACAAATGACCATATAGAAAAAGACCGTACTGACTATCCCAAAACAAAAATAGGCACTACTGGAACTGGAACAGGACCAGCAAATTCCGAAAGAGCCCTCCGAACTCTTGAGATGGCTAAGAATCTTCCGGAACTTTCTGAATATATTGAAGACACGAGTCATCTTCTCAATCACGCTCTTGACAATAATGAGAATGTAATCATTGAAGGTACTCAAGGGACTTTCCTTTCATTATACTATGGAGATTATCCATTTGTAACTTCGAAGGATGTGACGTCTTCGGCTATCTGCTCGGACGTAGGTATTGGTCCAAAAAGAGTTGACAACGTCCTTCTGGTCTTTAAGTCTTATATTACCCGAGTCGGAGAGGGTCCTCTTAAAAATGAAATAGATCTCAGCGAAGCGAGGAAAAGAGGATGGATTGAATATGGGAGCGTAACAGGAAGACAAAGGAGAGCAGCACCATTTGACATAGGCCTTGCTAAAAAATCAATACGATTGAACAGCGCCACTCACCTGGCCCTTACCAAGCTCGACGTTGTTTTTCCTAATTGTGCGGGAGTAAGGGAATATTCGAAGTTGTCAGCTGATGCTAGAAGATTTATAGAGAGTATAGAGCAAGAGACAGCGTTAGAGGTCACAATGATAGGAACAGGAGAAGAATTAACTGATATAATAGATAGGTCTTCGCGCCTTGGTTCTTAATATAATTTATAGGACGAGATCTGAAATTTTTTTGTTTTAGTACCTTCGATATTTTTATAGTCTAAAATCTAATTATGATCTGCCTTTTGTATTACATGAGCTTGAGATGTCGTACTCTCATTTCACTATATAGAGCTATAGAGAACTAGATTAGAACAGTGGGAATGCACTAAGCTCGACACAGCGCATGACTTTAATACCATCGGAATTAAGATATTGAGAATTGAAAGCTAAATCTCCATACTACGTTGAACTATACGGGATGAATGATTTCGGGAGATTTGTTTGTGCACTTGAGCGTACGCCTTTACCCACCTTCTCTTTGTCCTTAAACTTGGATAAAGTTTTAGCTGTTCAAGCTGATATTATAGACGGAAGGCCTATTATCTATTTTGTAAAAGACACTACTGCGAGAGTAGGTCAATATCTTGCATACAGAATTATGGGTTCTTTGGAGGAGACAACAATCGTTAATTCTATAGGGAATCCGAGTTTTGTGTATTCACCTATTATCAATATTGAAAAACTCCCTGCAGTTATGCTTAAGAATTCCCGAATAAGCAAGAAGTCAGGATATGCTGCTATAAAATTGATGGATATATACAGTCTAGCAAAAGTTGCTGCATATAAAACAATTTATGATGAACCTCCTTTACCCTTATTTCTGTTTACCAAAGATGGAAGCACAGAAAACAATGCACCATCTGAAAGTCACAAGTTTGTCCTAGGAGCCACAATAAATTTGACAGAATCAGATACTGTATCATATTTCTACTATACAATAATCAACGAAGAACCGAAATTTGGCTATATAAGATTCTCGAGTCAAAGTCTTGACCAGCCAACGTTTTCCAATAGAATAGACGAGCATGGTTACGTTTATCTTAAGATAATTAGGCTTGCACAACCACATCCGTTAGTATTATCCTATGACTAAAGCCCCAGGTTCGGCCTCTTTTCGAACCAGAATGGAACAAAGTTCGAAATTTAAAAACAGTCGTATAGTACTATCACTTGACCCTACTCAAACGCCGGAGCCGAAAAGATTTGCACTAAATTCAGTCAAGCGCTTACAACATCATATCTGCGCCATTAAGTTAAATTTTCATCTCATTTTGCCTCTTTCAAAGTCGGATTTATCGGAGGTTAACAAGTTGGCTCATTTGTATAGATTGCAATCTATTGCCGATATAAAACTAAACGACATATCCAACACAAATCAGATTGCTATCCAGTATCTCTTGGAAATGGGCTTTGATTCAGTCATCGTTAGTCCATTTATGGGCAGGGAAGCTCTAAGATCAGCAGTAGAACAAACCCATGAAAGTAATTGTGGTGTAATTGCCCTTGTTTATATGAGCCATCGTGGGGCCAAGGACTGTTATGGTGCGGACGTCATCAGTCAGAGGACAAAGAGAATCATTAGAATGTATAAGCATTTTCTTAATATGACCAATGATGCAGGAGTGGATGGTATAGTGGTGGGTGCTACACGTATTGGCGTTCTAAAAGAGATTTCTTATGACAAGAGTGCTCCTATTTACTCGCCCGGTATTGGGCCTCAGGGCGGCAGGATTGACTTAGCTATCAAACATGGTACTGATTTTTTAATAATAGGCCGTTCCATTTTGTCGTCAATTGATCCTGTCAGGGAGGCGAAAAAATTTCAACTCCTAACCTCGAACTACTAATGTTTTCTCTTAGTTGTTGTGATTATAATATGTGCCACCCTACTGTAATATGGATCCCAGCATAGCCTGAATAATGGACTATCATGGGATAACAGCGTATCCTGAGATTGCTGCTCACTTTAGATAAGTGCTCTTCAAAAAATT
>JALZES010000036.1 GCA_030861915.1 Thermoproteota archaeon | reverse complement strand
CTTTGGCCAAGCTGGGCGACTCCCGCTCATCCTAAAAACCATCCACGTCACCAATTTGAATATTACCTCTACTGATGCAGGAAAAGTCAAAATGTTATCTCTTATGGAGAGTATTATACTAAAGTAGAAAATAGATTAGCAAGTCCAATAGTATTTATAGAACTCGTGAAAGCTGAGTTACATATTATGCTAGTGCCAGTGAGATGTTTTACCTGCGGAAATCTGGTCGCTCATAAGTACGGAGAATATACCAACAGGGTTAAAGCAGGTGAGGATCCAGCGACGGTTATGGATTCATTGAACATAAAGAGATACTGCTGTAGGCGAATGCTGATTTCCAGCGTCGAAACAATATATCAGGTCATTCCCTATTATGAAGCGTTACGAAGAAGAATGTCTGAAATTCAATCTGAAGTAGAATAAGACTGTCCACAGAAAATTAGATTTTCTGATGCCTCTAATCACCAAGCTCAAAGGCAGAATTGTCTTTAATAGTAGAGGGGATCAAACCGTTGAAGTTGATGTAATTACAGATAACAGATATCTTGGTAGGGCATGCGCGCCATCTGGTGCCAGCGTAGGCAAACACGAAGCTCAGAGCTTTCCCGACAATGACCCCAATAGAGCAATAGAAATTTTCCAATCTAATGCAGACAAATTTATTGGTGCTGAGGCCTCGGATCCAAAGGCAGTTTTTGAAATAATAAAGTCAATAGACGCCACACCCTCTTATACTATACTAGGTGGGTCGATAGCGTACGCAGTGAGCATTGCCGCAGTCGAATCTGCCTCAAAGGCTTTAGATGTTCCGCTAATCAGGGTACTCCGCAAGGAAAAACCCTACAAAAACCCATTCCCTCTTGGCAACATTTTGGGTGGAGGTGCTCACGCTGGACCCGGTACCCCTGACATACAGGAAATTCTTGTGTGTCCTCTAGGAGCTTCAGACGTTCTGCAAGCGCTCGACATGAATTTCAAGGTGCATGCTGAGCTGCGCCGGGTCCTTGAGAGGGCCGATAAAAGTTTTACGTATGGCAGGGGGGACGAGGGGGCTTGGGCACCTAGAACAAACAATGAGAAGGCCCTGGAACTTGCAGAGCAAGCAATAAAAAATTTAGGATTCAAAATTGGAGGAGATGTAGGTCTGGGAATAGACTTTGCAAGTTCTTCTCTCTGGAACAGTGACAAGTCATGTTATGAATACAAAAGAGAAGAATTATCCCGCCGTGCAGACGAACAAATCGAATATGTCAATTCGCTTATACAAAAGTACGATCTCACATACGTAGAGGATCCAGTTCATGAGGAAGACTTTCTAGGCATGGCTGAAATAACAAAGAAGAATCGTAAATGTCTTGTCACCGGCGATGATATGTTGGTCACCAATAAAAAACGTGTAATGGAAGCTTCCAAATATGATGCTTGTAGTGGCGCTATTTTAAAAGTCAACCAAGCTGGAACGCTTTATGACGCCCTTCTTTTTGCAAAAGAATGTGATAGAAAAGGTTTGAAACTCGTGACCTCACACAGATCCGGAGAGGCGGTAGACTCACACATTTCGCATATCGCTATAGCCACTCAGTCCAAAATGCTAAAGTCCGGGATAATTGGCGGTGAACGGGTTGCCAAATTAAATGAACTAGTTCGTCTTGCAGAGTATGATTTAATAGATGGAATGGCAGATCTGTTTTTTTAGCATGACTTTAGGGGACGGACAAGAGACTGAAGGCGATAATTCGAAGGGGGAATCAGTACCTCAAGGCGACCAAGATCTCAAAGAAAATTCCGAACGACCTGACAACGAGACAGGTGCATTCCAAGAAGACGAGAGTTCTCGGATAGGCCATGCACAGGAGGAGGACGTGGGCTACGCATCTGAAACAGACAATCTTGAAAAAATGATTCTTTCCACGGGAATCCGTGTTGGTACTCCTGTAAGGACCAAATACATGTCACCATTCATAGTACGTGCAAACCCTGAGGGCTTATATATACTGGATATTAGCAAAACTCTGGCGAGAATAGATATTGCGGCCAAATTCATTGGAAGAGCAAATATCTCAAAGGTTGCAGTGACTTCTGCCAGGGAATATGGGAAAATACCAGTTCAAAAATTTTGCGAAGTAACCGGCGCTACAGGCATATTTGGAAGGTTCATGCCTGGCACATTTACGAATCCCTCGTTGCCTAATTATATGGAACCGGAAATAGTTATCGTTACCGATCCTCAGGCTGATCAGCAAGCAGTGATGGAAGCGACGAGGGCGGGAGTTACTGTTGTTGCTGTCTCAAATAGCGACAACGTGACTTCAAGAGTTGATTTGATTATTCCGGCCAACAATAGAGGACGAAAGGCTTTAGCCACCGTCTACTGGCTGCTTGCCAGAGAGGTTCTGAAAAAGCAAGGAACCATTAGATCCGATAGTGAGATGAAGATACCAATAGACGACTTTGAAACCAAGCTAGTAGAGGAGGCATTGTGAAGAGAGAGTTAAAGACAAGACCCCCAGCGGTATCCGGCATATTTTATCCTAACAAACCTTTTGACCTACAGCAGATAGTCGAGCGATCGTTTCTAGACAGGAATTTTGGTCCTGGCAGAATACCGCCCGCTCCCCCTGCCAATCGGAAAGTATATGGGATAGTGTCTCCACATGCGGGATATAGTTACTCTGGAAGCGTAGCAGCAAACGGATTTTATCAAATCTCAAATACGGATTTCAAGACCGTCATAATGATAGGTCCTAATCACTACGGTATCGGTAGCGGGATTGCTACAATGCGACAGGCTTTGTGGAATACACCATTGGGAGGCGTTGAAGTTGACACAAACTTTGTTGATACAATTTCGGAAAACTCGATAATAGACATAGATGAGTTTTCTCACAGCAAAGATCACTGTTTGGAAGTGCAGCTTCCATTTCTTCAATTGATTAGAAAGCATGATGACTTCAAGATTGTCCCAATCATTATGATGCTGCAAGATATGGATACAGCCAAAAATATAGGCAGAGCAACTGCTCAGGCGATAAAAAATGTGGGCACCCAAGGATTGGTCCTTGCATCTTCCGACTTTACTCATTACGAGCCAAACCAAGAAGCTCATAGAAAAGATCACCAATTAATTGATGCCATACTCTCTTTAGACGTATCATTATTTTATGAAATTTTAGAGGACCTTCACGTATCTGCATGTGGATATGGGGCAATTGCGTCAACAATGACTGCGGTGCGAGAACTAGGGGCAAGCAAAGGAGAATTACTCAGGTATGCAACCAGCGGCGATGTCACCGGAGATACTAGCTCTGTTGTAGGGTATGCCTCCATTCTTTTTGTATGATTTTAGTTTGAGCCACGCCTCTGCTCCTGCAAAAATAATGCTGTTTGGAGAACACTTTGTCGTGTATGGT
>JALZES010000082.1 GCA_030861915.1 Thermoproteota archaeon | reverse complement strand
GGAGAACACTTTGTCGTGTATGGTAGCCCAGCCATTTTGGGGTCAATCGACAGGCGTATCAGAGTATCTGCCCGGCGGATCGAATCTCCGATTATTAATATTCGATCGGATTCCGGACTCTTTGCATCTTTAGCCACCGAGAGACTAGAAAAGCCTGGACCAAATTTCTCTGAATCACAAAACGTTATGTATCCTCTCTATTCAGCCATTCACGAGGTCATTAAGGGCCACTCCAATGGCAACGAAGGAAATTCGGGTGTTGAAGTCAATATTAACTCGGATATTCCTTGGGGTATTGGATTAGGATCATCAGCAGCATCGTGTGTCGCAACCATTGCCGCCGTAGGATCACTTTTCTTAGAGCCAGACAGGCAGTGGATATTCACCAGGGCACTTCGCGCGGAAAGGATTATTCACAAGTGCTCCTCCGGGGCAGATTGCTACGTCTCAACATTTGGAGGTCTGATTTATTACGTTAGGAATGGAAAAAACAGAAAAATCCGATCAAGAAGAGACCTATCTTTGATAGTAGTGAATACGGGCATTAAACATTCGACCAAGGTACTCGTATCTTTAGTCAAAAATTTCAGAGACGAAAATACTGCTCTATTTGACCGTTTAGCAAGCTCTGCTACGAATATATGTGAGCAAGCAGTTACCGCACTAACTGAGGACAATCAAGTCAAATTAGGACGGTTGATGAGTAAGAACCACACCCTTCTGGAAAGTCTTGGAGTATCTAATGAGGATATAGATAATATAGTGGGATTTTGCTTAGATAATGGAGCATACGGGGCGAAGCTTACGGGTGCAGGCGGGGGTGGCAGCGTAATTGCGTTGATACCAGACCAATGCAAGACGGAATTTGTATCTAAAATAAGCAAAAAAAACTCTTGCGAATGTATCCCAATCCGAATCAAATCCTGTGGGCTTTTAAGATACTAAACTTTAAAATCGAATTAAGATTAAGCACCTTGAATCAGGAAACTCTATGAGAAGGAACTTAGCATTAATTAAAATGGGAGGATCGGTCGTAACTTTTAAAAATAGACCTCTATCTGCAAATTATCCTGCAATTAATGGAATCGCAAAGGCATTAAGTTCGCTGAAGGAAATCCCAATAATTCTTGTACACGGAGGAGGGTCTTTTGGTCACTACTGGTCAGTAAGATACGGTATGCACACAAGACCTGATAACTATGACATTCATGGAATATCAATTGTGCATGAATCAATGGTGGCTTTAAACCAGATTATAACCAGTTCTATGATAAAGAACGGGCTAAATCCTTATAGTGTTTGTGCTCTGTCTTTGACCAGCCACAAAACACCGCTTAAAGTAAAAATTAATCAACTGTATGCTATGGCACGGACAGGGATAATACCAGTAACTTTTGGCGATGTTATTCATATAAGCGACGGGAAATATTCTATACTTTCAGGAGATGTCATAATGACTATGCTCGCCAAAGCACTGAATCCTTCGAAGGTGATCTTTACTGTAAATACTGAAGGTATTTACAAGGATATGGAAGACGAAGAGCTGATTCATGAAGTAACAAGCACAGAGATCAGAGATGCTAGGTTATTTAGGATTACGCGAGCAAAAACTTCTGCAGACATCACAGGCGGAATGGGCAGAAAGGTGGAAGAAGCCTTAAAGATTTCGTCGAAGGGAGCACCCGTGATGATTGTTAATGGACTAAAGCCTGAAAGAGTAACTCAAGCGGTCAGACATGGGCCAGAAGATTTTAAAGGTACTATCATAACGGCTCAACGACGTCGGAGTTCCGTATAAACAAAATGATCAAGAAAAGATCATTCGCTCGAGAGTCCGAAGTTGAAGCTATCAAAAACAGGAAGAGGGATGGTATTGACATACCTCTTAAAAGGGGAGCGCAGGCGAAAACCTCGTCAACATATCTGGAATATGTCAGATTTGTACATAATGCGTTACCGGAACTTGACTATTCTGACGTTGACGCCTCATCTTTCTTCATGGGACGAAGATTTGCTGCTCCTCTTATTATCGATTCTATGACAGGAGGAACTCCGGAAGCGAGAAAAATTAACGAGCGGTTAGGAAAGCTTGCTCAAGAACACAATATACCCATGGGTTTGGGTAGTCAGAGAGCCGGCCTCAAAAGTGAGGAGCTTGCCTCGACATATGCTATTGCAAGGGAAAATGCGCCTAATGCCTTCCTGATAGCAAACATTGGTGGTGCCCAGCTTTCTAAGGGATTTACTATAACTGAAGTCAAGAAAGTTATCGAAATGATTCAGGCTGATGCCTTGGTAATTCATCTTAATCCTTTGCAAGAGCTCATTCAACCTGAAGGCGAACCGAAGTATACTGGGGTCCTCGCACAAATAGCTAACCTGGTAGCGAAGTTGGACTTGCCTGTAATGGTCAAGGAGGTCGGTGCTGGGATTTCTCGAGAGGTGGCGACTAGACTTGAGACGGCGGGTGTGGCTGCTATAAGCGTAGCGGGGGCAGGCGGAACTAGCTGGGCAGGGGTTGAAAAAATACGGGCAGATGCTGCACAAAACGAGATTAAGATTCATCTTGGCGAGTTATTTTGGGACTGGGGAATACCCACGGCTCTTAGTCTGTTAGAAGTTAAAAGAGCTATAAAGAAGACTCCATTAGTGGCGTCTGGAGGTTTGCGAAATGGGCTCGAGGTTGCTAAATGCATTGCTTTAGGAGCAGATATGTGCGCGATGGCCTACCCTTTTCTAAAGGCTGCCGCCCAATCTGAGGCTAGTTTATTTAATTACATGAACTTAGTCTTAGCTGAGCTTAAAGGCACAATGTTTCTTCTTGGCTCGAAAAATATTGAGATGTTAAAGGGGTCAAGGTATATATTAACAGGAGCTTTAGCAGCAGAGGTCAATGCTGCATGAACATAAGCTCTATACAAAGCCAACTAGAAACTACCGCCGCACAGGTAAATGAATTTATTTTATCCCACCTTGACGGAAGTCCCAAGGAACTCTATGCTGCATCAGCACATTATATCTCAAGTGGAGGAAAAAGACTCCGACCGTTTATTGTATTGAAAGCCTGTGAGCTCTTTGGCGGCAATTCAACTAAAGCTATGCCTGCTGCAGCCGCGGTGGAACTAGTACATAACTTTTCTCTCGTCCACGATGACATTATGGATAACGACAAAATGCGGCATAATGTTCCTACCGTACATGCCTCTTATGGGATACCATTGGCTATTTTAGCGGGTGATATTCTGTTTTCAAAAGCATTTCAGCTCATGTCACTAGTGGGATTGAAAGAGGGAATCAGTGAAAAATCCATATCTGAAATGGTGAGCAGACTATCTACAGCCTGTATTAACGTGTGTGAAGGACAGGCATTAGATATGCATATGACGTCTAAAAGCGACAGTTCCTATTCTCAGACAGACTATATCCGAATGATCGAAAAGAAAACAGCCTCATTATTTGAACTCTCATGTTCGCTAGGCGTCTTATCTGCAAATAACTGCGCTAAACGGGATCTTGACAGATTATCCGTTTTTGGGAGCAACACGGGCATCGCATTTCAGCTGGTCGATGACCTCATTGGAATAGTAGGAGATCCAAGGGTTACTGGAAAAGCGGTGGGAAATGACATAAGAGAGGGAAAAAAAACTTATCCGATAGTACTAGTGCTCGAAAAAGCAGATTCACAAGAAAGAAACCAGCTATTAAAGATTTTTGGTTCTAAAAATACAGCAGACTGGGAACTGAAGGAAGCGTTAGGCATCATATCAGGTCTCGGAATAGAAGAGGAAATACGAACCTTAGCAGAGTCATACATCTCGCACGCTTTGAAATCATTAGATGCATATGGAGATTCAGAACCAAAAAAAGCACTTCAGACGACGGCAGATTTCATCGCCAAGCGGAGTTTGTAATCCCAAGTGCTACAAGATGAACGATTGATGGAATCAATAAAGGTGGTCACTCTTCAAAATGCAGTAGATCATAATGGTAAGGCAAAAGAAGATTCAGTAACCAGCAGAGTCGCCGCAGCGATCCCAGAATCTCGTTCTAACCTTAAAAATATTCTTCCAACTATAAGAGATACCGTTCGGGAGATTAATGCGCTATCACTGGCTGAACAAAAGTTATTGCTCGAAAAATTGAAACTTGCAGCAGTTAACTACAAAGTCGACGCCGTTGAGACGTTGCATCCCGCTTCTTCACCGGTACTCCCTGAATTACGAAATGCGTTCCCCGGAAAGGTAATAACTAGGTTTCCGCCTGAGCCCAACGGATATCCTCATATCGGACATGCCAAAGCTGTGATAATTGACGAATATTATGCTCGAACGTATAACGGAAAGCTTATCCTACGTTTCGATGACACTAATCCACTAAATGAAAAACTTGAATTTTATGAATCGTTTATTCTTGCACTGCAATGGCTCGATGTCAGGCCCGACATAGTCAAAAACACATCTGATGATATTGAGGTTCTATATAGATATGGAAAGAAACTCGTTTTAGGTGGCCATGGATACATATGCACGTGTAGCCAAAAAACGATCCATGAACTCAGATCGGAGGGAGTTGAGTGCAGCTGCCGAAGGAACATGCAGCTAGCAGGCGATCGCATTAACGATTTCTTCGAAGGAAAATTCGAGCAAAACGAAGCAATAATCAGGTACAAGGGCTCAATGTCTGATTACAACACCGCAATGAGGGACCCTACTCTTTTTAGGATAATTAAAGGGGATCATCCTATACTAGGGAACAAATATCAAATATGGCCTACCTATGACTTTGCCGCTCCAATAGAGGATAGTCTAGACGGTGTAACGCATGCGTTTAGGACTAAGGAATATGAACTAAGAAATGCTCTTTATTTCGCAATTCTCGAAAGGTTAGGACTGCGTAAGCCTATCATGATAGAGTTTTCGAGGTTGGAATTTAAAGGACTTCCTGTTTCAAAAAGGAAGATAAAGCCGTTGATCGAAAATGGCACTGTTAAATCATGGGACGATCCTAGGCTACCCACACTGGCAGCCATGAAAAGAAGAGGTTTTATGCCGGAAGCCATAAGGAGATTCGTTCTCTCATTAGGTATGACTCTCGCTGAAACCAAGCCTCCATTTGAATCTCTCGAGGCCTTTAACAGAAAATTAATTGAACCCATTAGCATCAGAGTCTTTTTTGTTAAAGACCCGGTTGAGATTATGATACTAAATTGTTCGCCGCGCGAAACCATGTTAAGGAATCATCCAAATATCGACCTGGGATCGCGAAAGATCCAGGTCTGCGACTCTGTATATATTTCCAATGAAGATGCGATAAAACTCTCTGCCGGTAACGAGATAAGGTTGATTGAGCTGTACAATATACGAATCAACGAAATAATAAAAGAAGGCGAAAAACTGAGGATCATTGGCTCGTATTCTGGAGATGAAATCAAACCGGGTATGGTCAAGATTCAGTGGGTGGCCAAAAATGACGCTCGTGCCCTCGAAATTCTTGTGCCCAAAGAACTTTACATAGGGGATAGCTATAACATCGATAGTCTTGAGGTTTGGAAGGGATTCTGTGAGTCATATGTGACTAACCTTAAACCGGACTGCAAGGTACAATTCGTGAGAATGGGTTTTTGTAGGATTGACCGCTCTGGCTTGGCAGTTTACACTCACAGATAAGTAAAGCAGTGATATGAAGATCGCAAGAATAAGAGACATCTCAGCAGGAGAGACATATGCCATCCTATCTCATGATGCAGGCAAATTGGTCACAAGGTCAGGAATACAGGAACAAACTGGAATCCCGCTTCCCCCGACAGTAAAAGACTTCATGTTTAATGACTGGACAAATGAAGTAATGGCATATCAGGAAGAGATTGAATATGATACGAGTCTTGACGCTGTCGAACTGCTCGCGCCTCTCCCAAATCCTCCGACAATAATATGTCTTGCATTCAATTATTATGATCACGCAAAAGATGCTGGTCTGATGCCTTCTGACGAACCCGTAATTTTCATAAAACCGCGTACTACACTAAATTCTCCTTACAGTGATATAATTTGTCCTCGATTTGTAAAGAGATTAGACTACGAAGCAGAAATCGCAGTAGTTATAGGTAAAAGAACGAAGGGAATATCGGAAGAAGAAGCCTTAAGCTCTGTATTTGGGTATATGATAATGCATGATGTTTCGGCAAGAGATATACAATTCAAAGATAAGCAATTTACGAGAGGGAAGGGAATAGACACTTTTGCTCCATGCGGTCCTTGGATAACCACTAAAGACGAAATAGCTGATCCCCAGAACTTGACAATAGTTACCAGGGTTAATGATGAGGTGCGGCAGAATTCTTCTAGCCTAAATATGGTCATCCCTATTAAAAGAATAATCTCAAGTTTAAGTAGTGTCATGACGATCGAGGCTGGAGATATTATTTCCACTGGCACCCCAGCAGGCGTCGCGATGTCCATGGCCGAGCCCAAATACCTAAAACATGGGGATATTGTCGAAATCGCTATAGAGAGGCTGGGCAGAATCAGAAATCGAGTTACAGTCAAATGATAGCTGCGTGTCTTTACTTGAAGATAGGCTTCTCTACCCTGTTTGCTGATGAATTTGACTTAGCCTATCCAATCGGGTTATCTCCCTCTCCAATAGTCGTGAATAGTGCATGTAGGATTGGAATAATTTGTACCTTAGATTTGCCATTTGAATGGAAGCATTGAGGGCACTGAGGCAAGTCTCCAGTGATCTGTCAGACGCAAAGTCCCTCATCGCGATGTCAAAGACTCTCATAATTCTTTCATGTTCTGTTGTATCTTCGTTTATTTCCTTGGTAAGCTCGTCTATTTCGTTTGAGGAGCCTGGAATAGATCCAGCCTTGCTTCCATTGATTTTTGCAAACTTGTCTATCATACTGGAGTTGACTCTATAAGCATCGAATAAATTTCTTCCTTGTACCCGCGTAGTTAGCCGGAGCACTCCTTTGAACAATATATTTATTTAGCTTAGACAGGATTCCAAAACCATATATGGTGGTCGACAATCCAGCAGTTATCTCTTATATTAGAGTCCTCAAAGAAGATCTCGCTATTTTCAAGATAACACCGACTAATGGCCCAGTCCCCGACTTTAAGGCTGGCCAATTTGTAACGATAGGTCTCCATAATCCTAATGAAGGAAAGATAGTAAGGAGAGCGTACTCTATTGCATCTCCTCCAGAGCAGAAAAAGTATTTTGAGCTGCTAGTGAGATGGGTGCGTAAGCCTCTTCCTGGACGCCTTACTACTGAGTTGTTTAATAGAAAGGAGGGAGAAGAAGCAGCCTGGGTGAAACCCACCGGGATATTTACGATAAATGAAAAGATGCATGACGGATCTGCAGACAATCGAAGAATGGTCCTAATAGGAGGTGGCACGGGTTTGGCACCCTTTATTTCGTATTCTTTGCATTTAAAATCGATAGGAAGTAAGCGGGAAATAGTTGTTTTGCACGGAGCCAGTTATGTTGACGAACTAAGTTATCGGGAGCTATTGACAGAGCTAGAAGAAGAGAGCATGGATACAGGCAGGGACAAATGGAACTTCCGCTACAGAGCAAGCATCAGTCGACCACAGGAATGGTTCAATAGATCATGGGAGGGCCAAAAGGGCAGAGTTGAGTCGTTCCTGAGGCCAATACCTGGCACAGATCAATCACCCCTGGAAGAATTGGTTAATGAAAGAATAACTCCAGAAAACACTTCGTTTTATGTATGTGGATGGCAGGGAACCGTGGACGGGGCTCTAGACTATTTAGTTCCGAAGGGTTTTGTTACAGAGCGTAACAAGAGAAAGGACGGCAGTTATGATATCAAGTTTGAATCATACGGCTAGGTGCTGCCTATACTGCCAAGAATGCGCATTTAAATCCTTATATATCGTGTGC
>JALZES010000044.1 GCA_030861915.1 Thermoproteota archaeon | reverse complement strand
ACAAGAATTCTCTTGATTCCCATTTTTTTGACAATTGAGAGTACCTTTTTCAGATTAACTCTTCGTCTTCCTGAAACAATAACCATTGCGCCCATTTTCTTGATTTTGCTTATAGTATCCGTATGTGCTAATTCTGTGACAGCAACTATTGTTCTTATTTTAGAAGCAGTGCGCAGAATTCGCGAATCAAGCGGTATCTTTCCTGTACTGTCAATTATGATTCTTACTGGATATTTTCTCTTAACTTGCTTCGCGGCCAGTCTTACTGTAAGCCTTGGATCATCAGCAAGGACAGTGGATATGCCAACAATTATTCCGTCAACCGAAGCCCGCAGTTCGTGAACCCTTAAGAGATCCTCTTTTGATGAGATTGCCGAATCTCCTAGGCTTGTTGCAATCTTACCGTCAACTGTCATTGCAGCGTTAACTGTTATTTGCATTGACAATTCTCACAATTCTGCCCCGTCTACTAGTTTTCCGTCTATCATTATTCCCTTGATAGAATCCTGACTTGCCCTATGGATAATTGAAGCATAGGGGTTATGAATAGGGTACAAGTCAAGGTGCTTTTTATCAATAAATAACAAGTCAGCTGACCTACCTGCTTCGATGCAGCCGGAGTTCAGTCCAAGAATGTGGGCTGCATTTACTGTAGCCATTTTCAATATATCTCTAGCACCGATAAAATTACCTCCCATGGCCCTCGATGTCTTCCATATATAGTCCATTTCTCTAAATATATCTGGAGAATTCAACATGACGTTATCCGTTCCTATAGCTATCATGCATCCCCTCGATAACATGTCTGCGACTCTTGGAATTCCTGCTCCAAGTACTCCGTTGGCCCTGGGACATATTACAACACCAGTTCTGTTCATTGCAACCAAAGAAATATCTTCATCTGTTGCATTAGTCATATGAACAATAATATCTGGTTTTAAAAACCTCATGATTCTGGAAACCTCTGTCATACCTGTTACGGAGTTTGAAAATTCAATGGACTCTCTTGATTCTGCCCCGTGAATTGCTAAGAGTAGCTTTCGCTTATCTTTTATTAGTTTTTTATTCTTTTTCTTATTATTCATGTTATCTATTAGTCGCTTATATTGTTGGAGGGAGAAGTCAGTATTTTCATTTGCACCACTAATTCCTAATCCATCGGCAATTTCTAAAATGTTAGAAGCCTGTCGTAAGATTTTTGGGGGGAATCCAAGTTCTATTTTTCTCGCCATTTGATGCTGCTGCTTGTGAATTTTCGTTGCCATAGTTTTGATATTTTTGGAACTTGTTCCCCTGATCGATTGTTCTTTTCTATCTGTTTTTAAATCCCTTAAGAGGTCAAAGTAATATTCGATCCTACCAAGCATGATACACTTAATTGGAAGGGCAGAGATTGCCTGCTTTAGCAATTCGATTCCTTCATAACCACCTTCCCTAAAATCTGCAAACGCCACAATACCTCTTTTCATCATAGATATCGCGGAAGTCCTCATGAGCACCTTTAGATGATTAGGCCTGCTTTTTTGTAAAACAACCTTTTTTGCACCATAGACAGGATGAACTCTCGCATTAAATCCTGACTCAACCAATATATCTTTTGCAAGAGAGTCGCCAATGTGTGTGTGAGCGTTTATAAAACCAGGAATTATCAAAAGTCCCTCAGAATCGATTTTATTATAGGTGTCATTACTACCACTTCGCTCAGTTTTATTGTCAAGAACCTTGCCGTTGTAGTTTCCAGCACCAGCTCTGATTATTGCTCCATTTTTTCCTATTTCAATAAACCCTGATTCAATATACGTTAAATCTCTGCCCAGAAGGAGGCTTGCGTTTTCTATTATACTATTCATTGTATTTCATATATTGACTGAATCTTTCCTTTGTCCCTAAGATCCCTTATAGTGTCAAGTGCTTTGGTTGCATTTTTAGCTGCTTCTCTGCCAGTCTTTCCGCTACCAATTCCACAATTTAGCTTCGTTCTCGAAACTCTGCCAACTCTATCAATAATCCCCTCTGCTTCTTCTTTCGTTGTTCCATTTGATACTACCATAAAATTGTCTCCACCGATAAAAAATGTCATAGAACCTTTTTTTAAATATTCATCGGACAAAAGAGTATGTATCTTTCCCATTAAGCATGTAACCTCATATGGTGATAGATCTAAACTCATTTTCCTTGAGTTATTGACGTCTATGTGCATAATCTGCACAAAGTCTCCGTTCAGAGATGGTGCCGGTGCTGATTTCGAAAGTGAAAATTCGGGAGAAGAGTTATTAGATGGATACGATACACGATGACCGAATATATTAGCAAAAGTAGTAAGGGCTTCTTTTGCTTGTCTAGATCTGTGGGCATTAACGTTAGCTTCAAACGGGGTGGCGCCTTTTCCAATTGTCATTGATAGCTTGAGATTTGGGTACATATTTGCAAGCTGGTTATGTATACTCGTGTGGTCTGCAATAGAAAGACCGTTAGATACAGCAAAATATTCATCAAATCTATTTGAATAAACCAAACATTCTTTATCTGAAAATAGTCGTTGTATGTCGTAATACATCCTTGATTGTAACATCTGCAGCCTTGCTTCTCTGTCGCTACCAAGCGTAAGTGTCCAAGGACCATACCCTTCAATCCTAATTATTGTGATCTGTATTGTCAATCTGATATCGTCACTGCCTTCTTCCAATTAGGCACTCTTCTACCTCTTAATTTTCTGATTCTTTTGGTCATACAAACAGCCGCATTAACTGCACGTCTTGGAACAACTTCAATTCTATCTTTAGCCTGTTCTATTGTCATGTCTGGACCAGAAATCCCAAGCGATACAGGTTTACCATATTTAAGTGATAAATCTGCTATTAACCTTGCCGCGTTTTCTGCAACAATATTGTCATGTCGTGTTTCACCTTTAATTATGGCGCCTATAGTTATTGCAGCATCTATGTCCTTTCTTTTTAAAAGCTCTTCAACCATGAGTGGCATATCGAAAGAACCTGGCACATAGCATACGTATCTAAGTTCTAAGTTTGCTTTATGTGCTTGGTTTACGGCTACTGCCAGCATTTGAAATGTAATATCCTTGTTAAACTCCGAAACCACTATTGCAGCTCTGATTCGGTCCAATCCTAATTAGGCCACCCTTGAATACGATCGTAGGAGTTGATCGGATTCCAACAAGACAATACCAGATTTATTTGCATAATTCTTCGCCTTATTTATCGATAACGCTCTATGAGTAGTGGAATCCAACATTTCGCATATTACTACTGCCGGAACTAGTTTAGCTAGCTGCATCAAATATATAGATAGCTCTGTGTGACCAGTTCTCTCTTCAAGCAGATTATTAGACGCAATAAGAAGTGGTACGTGACCGGGAGCCCTAAAACTATTGGCAAATTCATCTATTCCCCCTGAGTCGATTTTCCTACATACTTCAGCCATTTTTGAAATCGTTAGTGCTCTGTCGATGTCTGTGATTCCTGTAAAAGTGTCACAGTGGTTAATGGATACGGAAAAAGAGGGTTTATCACCATATGGTGTTTTGCTAGTAGT
>JALZES010000031.1 GCA_030861915.1 Thermoproteota archaeon | reverse complement strand
CACATATGATATAGACATCAAACCCGCTAAAGTCAACAGCTTTTTTTATTCCAGCTGTTTTCTCTGCACGTTCAAGTGCTTTTGTACTAATGTCATATCCGTATACGTCAAAACCTCTGTCTTTAACGTATTTAGCCACTGGTAATCCTAACTGTCCAAGTCCTATTACTAGGATTTTATTGAAAGAGGGATAGAGTTTATTCTGAATTGGCCAGTTAACTTCATCTTTGTGCTGGCCGTAGTGATGATTAGTCGTTTGCAAAGGTCGCTTTAAACTCCGAAATAATAGTTATTAAGGAATTAAGAAATAAACATAGATAAAATATTCAGTACCAAATATTGAGAGGTTGGTATAGTAAGTAGTATCTTCACCTGGCCCCCAGAGGGGCGATGCAATAATATATGTCTCGATCTAGTCAGGCCATCTGGAGGCGACAAAGTGAAAGAAGGACCCCAATTAGTTTAATATATTTGCACGGGACGCAAAAAGTATGTTAAACAGGTTCAGGATGGCTTTAGGTCCTGTCTTAGACAGGATAGGATCATTTTTCGCAGCCAGTGGGCTTAGTCCCAACTTCTGGACTGCCCTGAGCTTGATTTTTGCCACTGCGAGCGGCCTGATATACATGTCAGCATTACTCTCTATAGGAAGCGGCTCGTACCAATTTTCCTTAGCTGGAAGCATCATGCTCCTTATTTCAGGATTTTTTGATATAGTGGATGGCGGTGTCGCCCGAGCTACAAAGCGAGGTAGCAAAAAAGGGACCTACCTTGACTCTGTTTTTGACAAGATTTCGGAATCGATTATTTTTCTGGGAATTGCTATCGGAGGGCTAGCAAGCCCTCTGTTTTGTCAGTTAGCAGTGTCCCTTTCTTTGTTAGTTAGCTATACGCGTTCGAGATCCGAGTCAATGGGAATCGAACTAAAAGGTGTCGGAATAGGAGAAAGGGCTGAAAGATTGCTCCTCGTGGGAATATTGGGGTTAATTCCACTAGAAGGAAACCTGCAATACGCTGTCATTCTTGTTTGTTTGCTGGCGGGAATAACTCTCTATCAAAGGATCGTATATTCGCTTCGCAAATTATAACGGCTATCTAAGTCTGCCTGTACTTCGACGATCTACTTCGGACCTAACTTTTACCACGCCTCTGTGGACCGCGCATGAAACACAATAAAACTTGACGTCGGTAGATGGTGCAATGTAGGCACCCTGTGCCCTCAATTCCTTGGCAAGAGTGGGTTCCACTAAGGTGATTCTTCCCGTTATCTTTTTGGCTTTGTCTCTCGGAACCATTGCCCCACATTGACTACAATGGACCGTACCAGAGCTTCCCTTGCCACCCTTGGTTCGCCCTCTGCTTGTCCGCTTTTTTGGCATGTTATGATTAGCATCCTTATTCTATCCTTTAAATCTTATGGCAACCTTTTCGGTTGCTGTTTCTGGTCAGTCCTTTACTTTGAGCGCGATTAATGTTAACAAGGAGCACAAAATTTTTTTACGAGTTTGTCAGCCAAAATACTCCAGAAGGTTTATAGCTACTGCTGACGACGGATCTACAATACAGTTTAACGGGGAAGCCGCCATCCCGACGTTTCCCAGTTAGCTGTATGTTGATTTTTTCTAACGACGCCGAATGCATAGATAAAATGCTTGCCACTCACGACACGACCTACTAAACGTTAACTCAACGAGTCCTAAGAACGAAATTGAATTTATACCTCCATTTAACACGACGACAGGAAACGGCAGGCGTTGACTGGTCCAGACAGAACAATTGGATTCTTGTATGCATCTTTGACTAGCATACCTACCATAGTACAGAGCAATATTTCCTGCTATTCTAAATTAGAGCGTGGGGTTCAGAGAGCAACAGCCACAATCAAAAAATATTGCTTCATATAGAATAATCAATAGTTAATGAAGATTGCTCTATCCTTAGCTGCACCCGTCGACAGGATATCATTGTCACAGATCAGGAAGGCGTTTGATTCAATGAATATGAACATATCTGTAATGAAAGATAGAGAATCTAGCCATGCAGACAACTTGGATATGATATTGGTGCTTGGGGGAGACAGAGGGATTCTCGATTATTTCCACAGGGTGGTAACGAACTCTGTACCCGTTCTCGGCCTTTACGAGTCGGAAGCGACCGGATTTCTTGCACAGTTAGATATTAGATATCTTGAATCGGCATTATCACAAATCAGAGCCGGGGACTACCAAGTCGATGATGTTTTTCGCTTAGCGGTAAAGGTGGACGGGAGGGAGGTGGAGCCCGTGTTAAATGATGTAGCTGTCTTTCCTAGCAAAAGTGCAATGCTTATGGAGCATGTTCTGAAGATTGATGGCAGGGACGTATGGCATGACAGCAGTGATGGGATAATTGTTTCTACTCCTACAGGGTCAACTGCGTATTCTATGTCAGCGGGCGGCCCAATGGTCCTCGAAAAATCTCGCGTATTTATTGTGGTTTCTGTGAATTCCGTTGACAATACAAGGCGTCCATTAGTTGTTCCATACGATACCAGTCTTCAGGTATCCGATGTCACGAGCAGATATCATTGCGAAGTGGTTCTAGATGGTGGTTCCAGAATAGCTATTAAGAAAACTTTAGAAACTTACAAGCACGAATTCCCCGCAAGACTCGTCCGCCTCTCCAGAGATTTTTCCGCTACCTCGATGCTTGCAAAAAAAGTCAAGTTGGCTGAAGACTTGCTTAGCATGCCTCCCAGTGCGAAGCTCGTTCTAAAAACACTGGAGTATGAGGGAGCATTGAGCCAAAAAGACCTTTCAAAGCGCACCATGCTGCCAGAACGGACAGTTAGGCTCTCGCTCAGCCACCTTCTTACTAGTGGTATTGTGAATAGAAAAACTTCTCTAAGAGATGCTCGACAAAAGATATACGAGCTTAGACTCTAGTGGAAGCGGCTTTTATGAAGGCACCGAATGATTCCTCCGGTCGTCCTGGTCTACTGTGGAACTCGGAGTGGTATTGAACGCCAAAATAAAAAGGATGTCCAGGAATTTCAATGCTTTCAGTTCTTAAACCATGATCGGAATGAGACGACGGGACCATCCCTAGGCTCTCGATTATTCGCCTATAATCTTGGTTAAATTCGAATCTGTGTCTGTGTCTTCTGTAAATAACCCGCGCTCTGTACAGTCTTTCAGCTCCACTACCCTTTATTATGTCGATCCTGTGTTCTCCTAGTCGCATAGATCCTCCCAAATTTTTTTGCGTACTTTGTTCAGGCATAAATTTTATCACTGGATGCTCAGTATCAGGATCGAGTTCAGTCGAATTAGCGTTTGCTAACATACACACGCTTCTTGCAAATGCCACTATTGCCAGCTGAAATCCGAAGCATATCCCTAGATAAGGAATACCATTGGCTCTTGCATAATTAGCTATATTTATTATACCCTCGCTTCCACGTTTGCCAAATCCACCTGGCGCAACTATTCCACTAAAGCTGTCGAAGTACTTGAGCTTTGACGCGCCGTGCTTGTTCTCGAAACCTTCTGAATCGATCCATTCAATATCAACCTTGCTTCCGATGCTTGCACCCGCGTGCCACAATGCGTGAGATATGCTAACGTAGCTGTCTGGCAAGCTGACATACTTGCCAATCACCGCTATCTTTAAGATAGCAGAACTAAAATTGTAGGAGGATTTTGAAATCCGTTTCCACTCGGACCATTGTGGTCTTTGTCTCTTCAGAACTATTTTGTTAGATATGGCCCTAAGTATTCCCTGCTCTTCGAGTATTTCTGGAACTCGGTAAATAGAAGCCACGTCGTGGCAAGAAATGACACAATTTTCGCTAACACTTGCAAACAAGGAGATTTTTCGCCTAGTCTCAGAAGACAGCGGCCTCTTGCATCGAACCGTGAGGATGTCAGGCTGTATTCCAATTCTTCTAAGCTCCTGTACGCTATGTTGTGTCGGCTTCGTCTTTTGCTCTCCTACGACGTCCAATACAGGTGCAAGCGTGACATGGATAAACAGAACGTTCGAATCTCCCTCTTCCAACTCAATTTGTCTAAATGCTTCAAGAAAAGGAAGGCTTTCTATGTCACCCACTGTTCCTCCACACTCTACAACAACTATGTCAAGCTGTTCATTGTGTACAATCCCTCTGACTTTATCCTTGATATTGTCAGTTACGTGGGGAATGATTTGCACACATTGTCCTAAATACTTCCCGTGTCTCTCTCCCTGGATTACCTCCAGATAAACTCGTCCAGTTGTAATGTTGTGTTCTTTTGTTAACGCTATGTCTAGGAACCGCTCATAGTTACCCAAGTCCATATCGCACTCTCCCCCATCTTTTGTTACGAAAACCTCTCCATGCGCAATTGGGTTCATGGTTCCCGCGTCATAGTTGACATATGGATCAATCTTAACACATGACACTTTTAGACCAGCAAGTTGCAATAGTTTTGCTGTGGATGCGGATATCACTCCTTTTCCTAAGCCTGACATGACTCCGCCGGTAACAAAGATATACTTCGGTCCATTTGACCCAATATCTTTTTTTCCTGACTGCACGTTAGATATTGTGTGATCGGCTTTTTATTTTTTATTCCTTTTCGGTCCCACTCAGAACTAACGTTCAGAAGTAGGTCAGCCGCACCAGATAGACTAATATGATTAAATATCAAAGGTTCCATACCACTTTAAACCAGAATTATGAACAACAGAGGAAACGTTAGTAGAGCACAGAAGCTCAGGGGGAAAAATGCGATATTTGATGTGCACAGAGAATTATCTCATAGCGACGAAAATACCATCAACTTCAAGGTATCGGAGATCTATTCAGTGCCTTTGGAAGAAGCAGAGGAAATCCATATAAACTACCATTTGGACAGGATAGTTTCTGCATTGAGAGACCGAGCAGAAAAATGCTCTCTTGGTGAATATGAATTGGTTTCTCGACTACATCCCACCGAGATCCAGCAGTGCGCGAATGAAGTGTCAAAGGGTCTTCTATTGGAGAGAGCCGCAATTGATTCCTTATTTAACAAGGTGTGCCCAACAGAAAAAGATCTTAACTTCTATGGGTGATAAATATACTCGACGTTCTTAAAAAAGGTAAGAAGATGCTGAACATAGTCATTTTGTCTGTTCAATTTGTAGAGAATGTTGGCAAGCTTTTCTTCTCTTACCCAATCTATCTCAATAAGATCGCTGAGATTTCTTTTGATGTCTTCTCTCTTGAGATGGGTCTTCTTGTGCAAACCATAAATCGTCATCATTCTATCTTCCTCCGCCAGGGCTCTGATTAGCTTTATCTTTCCCAAACCCCCTATTCCTTTTTCAATTATTTCTTTCCCGTTCAATTCCTTTTGCTGACACCGTTCAATGGATAATTTTTTATCTGCCTGCGCAGCACGGTTTGAAGTTCGTCGACTGAAACAGAATGGATTCCGATCTCTTTTAATGACCTGATTTCTATTATGTTCTTTGTCCGGAGATCGTCCAGGTAATCCTCAACTTCTAGTTTTCGGATTTTCAGGTCCTCGCAGATGGCAATAGCATGGCTTCGAATCTCTCGTATATCGACGTAATTCTTATCTCTTACGCGCATAGCGATCGTAACAGCAAGCAGAGTAACAAGCTGGTTTTTCGACAGCTCGCGAATTTGATCCAACGTGAGCGAAGGGTGTATTTGGCTATGAACTTTTAGGATATGTTCTAGCGAGACCGCGCCCGCATTGTTTGACTCTGCAAGGTTTCCGGCATACAGAAGCAATTCAAGAGAATATCTAATGTCTCCCTTAACATCAGAAGAAACTGTTATTTCGGAGACTTTATCTATTAGATCCGAGCCTACTATTCTGGGCCGGAAAGCTTCTGAACATCTCTTTGATAAAATGTCGCCGACCTGCTTTAGACTGTACATCGGGAACCTTATTGGGACTCGACCAAGGCTGCTTAGCTCGGCTTGGTCTAACTTTGAGTAGAATTCGGTGCTTCTAGCAACAAAAATTACACCCTTAACATGGCAAGGGCTTTCAGGATCGAACTCATTTAGTCTCGTCAGGTCGTATATTATCCCACTGTCCTTGGTTATTTTTATCAAGTAGTCAATTTCATCGAGGACTATGAACGCAAAGATTTTATTTTCAATTAGATAGCGTAGCAGAAATCGCAACATTTCTTCCGCGCTTAATCCTTGGGCTGGTAATTCAGGCGCTATCTTTTCTAAGATAAATCGATAGATTGCATATTTGTTTCCTCCTTGAAGCTTTAAATTTACGTAAGCAACCTTCATCTTCAGCCTATTCTTCTCGAATTGGTCATCAAGAAATCTCATAGTAGCTAAGACCGTTGAAGTCTTCCCGATCCCTGCAGGGCCGACTATCTGCATTATTGTGAGAGGGAATCTTTCGGGAGAGTTAAACGAATCTCTGAAAGTGTGATAGATCCTTTCTATTTCTTTCTCTCGATGCGGCAGTTCCGTAGGCACGTATCTTGGGGACAATTTAGACCTGTCAAGAAAAATGGTACTTTCAGGCATATGCAGACAGATTAGATTGCCCGCGATATTATATTAATTATCCTAGTGGTCAACCATATTGGCGAACGGGAGGATAAAGTGAAAGCTACGTTTAAAACTGAATTTAGGCTATGCTAATGTGACGCAATGGTATACGTGAGCAGGTTCTCGAGACCTAGCCATGGGCTAAAAGTCCTCGCCGACAATTCATACAGATCGATAAACGAAGGCGCATATGATGTCGAAAGGCACTATCATTTAAGCCACGAATCTTTGAGTATTAAGAAATCAATCCTCAATTGCAGTCATGCACCGCTAATCACAGAAATCAAGCTTTCGTCTCCCAGCGGAGGAAACCTTTACGCTTCGCTAAACGAAACAAACATTGTATCCGCAGCACAGGAGATGGCAGATAACGGGGCGGCCGCTTTATCCGTAGTGACGCAACCCTACCTTTTCTCCGGTTCCATTAAACACCTTTCTGCGATCCGCAAGTATGTTAGCGTCCCCATTTTGATGAAAGATATAATCGTCAGTGAAGTTCAAATTGAGAGCGCAAAGAAAATAGGAGCTGATTGCATTTTGTTAATTAAATCAATTTTTGATCATGATTTTGCAGAAGGCAGTATAGAGAAGTTTTCAACCCTGGCCAGATCGAAAGGACTATCTACTCTTGTCGAAGTGCATTCGGAGAATGAGTTCAGGGAGGTATTGGAAGACCCAGCAACTTACGATATGATAGGCATAAACAACAGGGACCTGAATACCCTTGAGGTAGACCTAGGCGTTACGCGAAGGCTGTTACACAGATACGACAAGGGCAAGAACATAATCGTAAGTGAAAGCGGCATTATCTTTCCAAAGCAGATTGTATTCTTGAAAGAGATAGGTGCAGACGCTTTCTTGGTCGGGACCAGTATCATCAAATCAGGCAATATTGCTTTAAAGGTTAGGGAACTGTATCAATCATTTTAAAGCTAAAGCCCTTAATATGTCTCTACAACAATAGAATAAGTAGCGGCATTTGGAGATGGCATATAACGCTAGGGGCAGGTTTGGGAAATATGGTGGAAAGTTTATTCCAGAGACGCTAGTACCCGCCATTAATGAACTTGAGTTGGCATACGCTAGATACAAGGATGACCCCGACTTTTTAAGAGATCTTGAATACTACCTGACTACCTTTGCTGGTCGGCCCACTCCGCTATACTATGCAAAAAATTTGACTGAACACGTGGGCGGGTCACGAATATTCCTGAAGCGAGAGGATCTTTTGCACGGGGGTGCTCATAAAACTAATAACACACTGGGCCAGGCATTATTGGCTAAAAGAATGGGCAAAAAGAGGATAATTGCAGAAACTGGCGCCGGTCAACATGGTGTTGGCACGGCGATTGCTTGTGCCGCACTGAAACTGCAATGCGAAATATATATGGGAGCTAAAGATATGGAAAGACAAAAGTCTAACGTTTTTAGAATGAGGTTGCTTGGCGCGAAAGTTCACGAAGTCAACTCTGGTTCAAAGACACTAAAAGATGCCATCAATGAGGCTCTCCGCGATTGGATTAGCAGTGTGAAAGACACATACTACCTAATCGGATCGGTGGTTGGACCGCATCCCTATCCAACTATGGTTAGAGACTTCCAGAGTATAATAGGGAATGAAATTAGAAGTCAGATTTATAATTATTCCTCTCGTCTGCCAGATGTTATTGTCGCTTGTGTAGGTGGAGGGAGCAATGCTATTGGTTCGTTTTATCCATTCATTGGAGATAAAGCGACATCTTTGGTAGGAGTCGAAGCCGGAGGAAAGGGGTTAAATTCCTCGCAGCATTGTGCAAGCCTATTGGCAGGCTCAGAAGGAATTATGCATGGAATGCAAACATATATCCTACAGGATAAATATGGTCAGGTTTCTCGTACGCATAGTATTTCTGCTGGTTTAGATTATCCTGGGGTAGGCCCCGAACATGCGTATCTCAAGGACATAGAGAGGGTGAGGTATGTCGAATGTATTGACAGACTGGCCGTTGACGCCTTTGTTAAGTTGTGCAAGCTCGAAGGGATTATACCAGCCTTGGAATCATCACATGCGATCGCCTACTCTCTAAAGCTAGCAAAGAGCGGCCAAAAGAACGAGAATATTGTTGTAACCTTGTCGGGCCGAGGCGACAAAGACCTTGGAATAGTTTCGCGTTACCTGCAAAGAGAACATACACCTAAGTAGAAATGTTGACAAGTAACCTAGAAGGTAACCGCATATACCGCAGGTTTAAGGAACTAGCATCAGAAAATCGGCCTGCGCTTATTTGCTATATTGTAGGGGGCTATCCGACCCTTACACATACAGAAGAAATTGTGAGTTCCTTGGTAAAAGCGGGAGCAGATATAGTTGAAATTGGAATTCCCTTCTCTGATCCCATTGCAGACGGACCGACAATACAGAAGGCTTCCAGTGCGGCATTGAAGAAAGGAGTAACTCCCAAGAAATGTTTGCAGCTTTGTGGCGCTCTGAGAGAGAAATTTCCTCATTTGCCGTTGCTTGTCATGACGTACTCTAATATAGTATTCAAAGCAGGGCTAGCGGAGTTTATGAGGATATCAAGGCTAAAGGGTATTGATGGATTCATACTTCCGGATATGGAACTCGCAGAATCCCATTCTTATGTGAGAGTCGCATCGGAACTTAATTTGGCGACCGTATTTCTTGCCTCGCCCAATACAGACGCTCATCGAATAAGGCAGATTATGAAAGTATGCTCCGGGTTTCTATATGTGGTATCC
The DNA here is from genome assembly GCA_030861915.1 of Thermoproteota archaeon. Lineage (GTDB taxonomy): Archaea > Thermoproteota > Nitrososphaeria > Nitrososphaerales > Nitrososphaeraceae > TH5893. The sequence continues at coordinate 5,774 of JALZES010000031.1, read as the reverse complement.
GTCTATGGTACTACGGGATCGAGGCTAGAATATGAAGACTATACATTCCAGAGTATTAGGCGAATCAAGCAAATCACACAGGAAAAAATTCCTATTGCAGTTGGGTTTGGAATTAGCAGCCCGGATCAGATAACTTCGGTCATCAGGTCTGGGGCGGATGCCGTAATCGTCGGTAGCGCTATAATAGACAGGATAAAAATCTCAGCCAAACACAGGCTATTGTTAGACGACCTTCGAGTGTTTGTAGAACAGTTAAGAGATGCTTGTATGCGAACGTCAACCTCAAGAGAGAGATATTATTAGTTGCACTATCATAAGTCAGTCAACTCATCCATCTCCACCTCTTTTCTTACTAGGGGCTCTTGCTTTTGAAAGAAAAAAGTCTAAAGGAACTCTTCATAAGCTCACTTAAATCAGGCCACATAGACGGCGACAATTATTGCCTTCCTCGCGTCGACAGCAACTGTGAGTTGTCAATAAAGGAGGAGGGCTATTTCCGGAATTTCGACCTAGTAGTAGCGATCAGGGAAAAACTCTGCAGGCGGAACGAGACCTCTCAAAGAGAATCTTCTGATTTTTCTGCCGATCATATGAATATTGTTATGAGATCTGGATTATTCACAAAATTTGCCCTTAAAGAAAAATGCAGAATAGATTCTGTTGCTTTTTATCCTGTCGAAATTAAATCGGATCGCGATTCATTGGATGAGCGTCTTGCGCACCAGGTGCTTAACGCTCTACTTTTCTTTGGAAGGTCCATTGTGGTATTGGACACTAAACATTGGAAGGAGAGAGGAGTCCGTAAACTCTGCAGATATCTGCCTGCAACTTTTCTTGGATATACCGGCAAAGAAGACTATTTCAACGTGATTTCGACATTTGATAGGTTTATTTCAACTAACATTTATTTCCTTAGGAAAAGAAGCCTAGCGAAGCTATTAGTTAATAATGGAGTAGAAGTTGCAAAAGTTCATAAGATATACCGTTGCCTTGAAAACATCCAGAGGATTAATCAAAAAATTGCTTTCTCGCAAGTAAATTTCGATGGTGATGTTGTTTTGTTACCTGAAGAACTTGAATTTATAAAAAGACTCGTGGATGTATCCTTGACTCCAAACACACATGTAGCAAACAAATTGATAAAAAATAGCATAAACACCAAGATCACCGACTTCCTATGAACCCTATCTACGACTCAGAAGAAAACCAAACTTAGGTTTTTATCTTCGCCTTAAATGCGACCGCGAACCTCAAGCCATAATCGTGGATGTTTATCATATTACTATCCCGGATCTGTCTTTTGCAAACAACATGTTGTTAAGAGTTACTTGAAATCTGGAACCGTCGCGTTCTACTATCACCTCCATGTCATCAAGGGAGTCGGACGTTTCGGCGCCCTCAATGTTCTTGATGACCACATGAACAGACTCGTGCGAAATCAAAGATTCGATGAACGGTTCAATATAGCGAAATCCATTAATATTTTGTACTGCATTCTCTTTCGATTCAATTATCAACATGGTCTTCTTTTCATAGGTAAAATACGGCGGAGACTCGTCAAGAGCGCAGGCAATTGCAAAATCAAAAATAGTCATAGATTCTAAAATCTCTTAGGACCGCAATAGTTACTTAAATCTATATTGTTATTCTAAACGACCTCTCTGACAGGGATATTAAAAATCATGAATTAGAGGTCCTCCCTATGCACTTCGATACCAGCAGCTGTTATGAGTTCTAAACAGAATTCGTCTCCATACCTGCTATTCCTTTAGAGCACAAAATACTCAGCCTCAGGATGATGGACTACAATGGCAGCGGTGGATTGGTCAGGGATTATTTGGCCGGCTTCTGTGAGGTCCATCCCGGACTTGGAGGGCTCGAGGATTTTCCATAACAAATGATGTTGAGATATGTCAGGACAACTAGGATAGCCCCAGCTGTACCTAAGACCACGATTCTCGGAGATTTTCAATTCCTGTCTTATTCTCATGTTGGTCCAGTCCGCTAAAGCTTCAGCGGTTTCAACTGCCAGACCGTGCAAATAATAGGCGTCTGTATAAAGGTTCTCCTTATTCCATTGGTCGATTATTTCTGTGACGCGGTTTCCAACGGTAACACACTGAAAAGCTACGAGATCCGTGTCGCCAAAGTAGTCGGTCAAGCATAAGTGCTTCTCTTTAGAGGACCTTGGAAAGTCAAACACTACTTCTCCTTGATTTTCGGGAAGTTCAACTGCCAATTTATCATTCCTATTGTGACACTTGAAGTATCCATAAACAACCTTTGGCTCAAAGAGGCTCTCTTTTTTGACCCTACTTTTCCACTCTTGTAGCAATTTGTGAGATAGTTCAGACAGACCGTCTGCCGCGGCCCCCCTCAGACCCCATGAAAGAACAAAAAGGGACTTTTTGTTAAGAAAATTCCAAACGTCATCAAGATTTATTTGGTCAGCTTCAATACGAATTCTCTGATTAATATGAGGAGGAACTGGGGGAGTGACTGGCACTATATTACTTCTCGCAATTACCTTTACCTCCTCGAGACTGGTTTTTCTTTCCTGCCATGTCTCAAGCTTTTTTACCCACTGGGAAACAAAACCTTCTTTCTTATCCGACATTAGTATATTCATGGTTTTAAGGCCATCAAACGCACTCTTGCAGTAAAAGACTCCGCCTTGATATGTACCCCCCTCCTTTGCTATGCGGTTGATATAATTACTGTTAATGGCGGCTCCTCCGCAGAGGATCGAAATGTTCATGTTGTTGTTTCGAGCATATTCTACAAAGTACTGCATTTGCTTTGAAGTCGATACCAGCAAGGCTGATAAGCCTACAGCATCAGCATTCACCTCCTTAATCTTATCAACAATACTTTGAAGAGGAACTTGCTTACCTAAATCGTAAACGCTGTAACCATTGTTTGCAAATATGGTTTTTACTAAGTTCTTGCCTATATCATGGACGTCTCCGTATACAGTACAAAGTACGAGCTTTCCCTTGCTTACACCCTCTTGCCTTATGAGATACTTTTCGAGTTCTACAACCGCGGCTTTCATACACTCTGCCGATTTTAAAACAAATGGTAGAATGAGTTCGCCTGCACCAAACTTGTCTCCGACCTCCTTCATCGCAGGCAAAAGCACCTCATTTAGGGTTTGTACAGCAGCGTCATGGGCGATAGTTTTGGGCGCTTCTAAAACAAGCTTTGATCCTTTTGTGCCGTTATCCCCCTTAGGTACTATTTTCTTTTCATTGCCAGGGGGTATGCTCTCTGAAATAGCTGTGACCACGTCATCCTCTATACCTTCTTTAATTCTATTGACTATCCTAAAGTGACATTTCTTACTGGCACTCCAGCTTTTATCTAATTCTAACTTTGCTGCAACAGATGTCCTGCCTCTATCTGAACCTTTGTTTTCTTGAAAATAGGAAATCAACTCCGAAAGGGCGTTTGGATGAACGTTGAAGACTAAATTTTCGGCGAGTTTCTTTTCAGTTGACACTATTTCGCTATATGGGATAACGTCTTTTGCGTTGATAATCACAGCGTCCAAGCCCGCCTTAAGAGCATGATGAAGGAAGACAGAATTCAGAGTCCTCCTAGCTCTGCCGTCAAGACCGAAGCTGACATTGCTTAAACCTAAGACAGTAAAACACCCAGAAAGGTTTTTTTTCACTAGTTCTATTCCCTTGAGGGTGTTTTTTGCTGAATCCGCATATTCCTGCTCCCCTGTAGCAAGTGTAAAGGTAAGGACATCAAATAGGTACTGCCAAGGTTGGAGCGAATATTTTTTGCCAGTTTCAAAAAGAAGCAATGCGGTCTCTAGCTTTTCTTCTGGCGTTTTAGCCATGCCTTTGGGACCTATGCACATTGCAACTGCTGGTAGCCCGTATTTCTGCATGAGAGGACACAATTTATGGAACCTGGAGCCATCCCCTTCTAGATTTATAGAATTGATGATAGGCTTTCCTGGGATCTGTTTTATGGCTGCTTCGATAACTGTCGGATCAGTTGAATCTATAACAAGTGGGGCGTCAATCTCTAGGCTGAGCCGTTTCACAAGCCTGGTCATTATCTGGCTTTCATCACTTCTTTCTGTCGTTGCCACACACACGTCGAGGCAGTGGGCTCCATCTTCCACTTGAGACCTGGCTAGACTCAAAAGTCCATCTATATCGTCGTTAAGGACCATCTCCTTCGCCCTCCGTGAGCCCTGAGTATTAAGACGCTCGCCGATTATGAGCGGAGGAGGGTTCTGCCTCAGATCTACAGCCTTAAGAGAAGAACTTATTCTAGGCACAGTCATTCTTTTTAGAGACATTAAAGCACACCATAAACTGACGAAAAGAGGTTCTAAACTTTACGCAATAACCCAAGAAGGTTACTTATGCCTGGTATCTAGCATCTTTCTAAGTTCATGGATATGATTTGCATCGGTACCGCAGCAGCCTCCTATTATTCTCACACGGTCGAATTTCGTAACGAAGTCCTCTAGCGTTTTTGACATCTCAACCGGAGTCATCTTGTAGATGGCCTTTCCGCCCTCATTTTGAGGCATACCTGCATTTGGTACTACGAGTAGTGGCAGATCCTCTTGTTCATTTAGCCATCGTACACTGGGCATCATCTCAGTGGGACCTGTGGAGCAATTTAAGCCAAAAATATCTACGTCCATACCACTTATGGTGGTATATGCTGCCTGCACCGGTGTGCCCAGAAGCATTTTCCCGTATTGATCAAGGGTTATGTTTGCAATTACAGGTACTTTTTTCGATGAGTTTCCCATCACTTCGTGACAAGCTTCAATTGCCATCTTGACCTCAAGTATATCTTGACTGGTTTCTATTAATAAAGCGTCCACGCCTCCTTGGATAAGTCCTCTGGCCTGTGGTATGTAGGCATCCCTTATCTCGTCCGGGGTTTTCGAACCGAGATCTGGGTCATTAGAACTGGGAAGGTAACCTGATGGTCCCATTGATCCGATCACGTAACGGGGCTTGTCTTTGAACTCATTACAAACTTCTCTTGCGATTTGCGCGGCCCTGCTGTTTATTTCGATCGTTTGTTCTTCATAGCCATACTCCTGCAATTTGAACAAATTGCTTCCAAAGGTATTAGTCTCAATGCAGTCTGCTCCAGCAGCGAGGTATTGTCTATGGATCGTCTTGATCCAGCCAGGTCGGGTCAAAGTGAGGCCATCATTAAAACCCTCCTTTTTGTCCGGGAAATCTTCTGCCTGCGGAGATAACTTTTGGATTTCAGTCCCCATCGCTCCATCGAAGAGAATTACTCTGGTATTCAAGTCCTCTAATAACGAAAACGTCATGGTGAGCAGTCATTCTTTGTATGACCACAATTTTACCTTTTGTGATGTGTAGCGTCAAGCGGAGTTTCAGTTTTTTGGGACTATAGAAAAGCTCGGTTTCGAGTTACTTCATATATGGTTAGTAATTCTTAACAGTGTCTGGGCCCATAGTTCAGCTTGGATAGAATGGCTGCCTGCGGAGCAGTTGGTCGAGGGTTCGAGTCCCTCTGGGCCCGTTACTATATCAGTGCTTTTTAGTAGGTTCCAAGATACAAGAGGTAGAAGGAAAGAATTGCAAGTTAGAAATACAACACAAGATCAAGAATGTGTACCTAGTATAGATCCCTGGCCTTTGTATTCTACAAGTGATATCGGGCTCGAATCGAAATTAGTACGGGCCCAGAGGGACTCGAACCCTCGACCAACTGCTCCGCAGGCAGCCATTCTATCCAAGCTGAACTATGGGCCC
>JALZES010000122.1 GCA_030861915.1 Thermoproteota archaeon | reverse complement strand
AACTGGACGACTGTCGCTCTATTGTCACCAGCCAATATATGCAGTATAACGTAACATTAAAAGGTTAACAAGGTCTAACGTCAAAGAACTTAATGCATGAAGGAATTAAGTCCTTATCTGTGACATGGCTGGCATGTGGCACAAGTTGAAACAAGTTAGATTTGCAAAATTTAGTTCAACGAGATTTCAAGCAAAAAAATGGAAGAGTTAATTTATTATACTGATTGAGTGGAGCTTACAACTAATGGAATAATGCATCGACCATAAATGCAATAAAAAGAGCTGCTAAATATGGACTGGAGAATTTGAAAACTGTCCAAGAGGCCTTTTCACTTGGTTTTGCCAACAACCATATTGACAACATCACCGTTGCTATCCCAAAAATGCTAGCGGTAATCAAATATATTAGCCCAAATTGATCAAAAAAAAATGGAAGAACGCTAAATATTACCATTATTAGTGTTGTCCCAGCAATTATGCGAACAGACCTTCTCTCGTTAGAAGTTACGGGTAGCATAGGGATACCAGCTCTTGCGTAATCCTTTTTGACATGCAATGCAAGGCTCCAGATATGCGTAGGTATCCAGAGAAAAACTAGACCTGCCATAACCAGGCCGATTTCGATGTTTTGCGTAGTCACCGCAACATATCCTATTAAAGCAGGCGCACCACCTGAAAACCCACCAAGGATGATATTTGTCTGACTTCTCCTTTTCAACCATTTGCTGTAAACTATAATATTGTCAAATAATCCGAAGACCATTAGAGCAAAAGCCCAGATATTAATTAGCCACGCAAACACTAATGAGATTACTGTCAATATCAGGCCAAACATTAATGCATTCTTGGGTGAGATTCTTCCCGATGGGATAGGTCTGCCCTTGGTTCTATCCATAACCGCGTCAATATCACGATCATTGAAGCTTGTGAGTGTATCAGCAGCAGCAGAACCCGCAGCAACTCCTCCAATAATCAACACCCAAGTCAAAGGCGAAACATATACATCAAACAATAAAGATGCTGTTAATGCAGCTGCAAATGCTGTGAAGACTAACAGATACCAAATCTTGGGTTTCGTGAGTTCATAATAATTTTTAACCTGGTTGCCAACCGACACCATTTGATGGATCAAAGTATTTTCAGACCTATTTTTGATTCTATCATTAGGTTATAATTAGGTATAATTAGGTTATAATTAGGTTATATCATGAAATAGATAATGGTTACTTAGATATTGAGGTTGGATAGATCAATTCACGCGCAGTCTTTCTCATCTCAATAAAAGTTTCTGTCTTTTGAACCCCTTCTATTCGCCCCACTTTTTCAGAAATTAACTGATGCATTTCATCAAGAGACCGAGCATTCATAGCTACTAGGACATCAAATCTACCAGTCACCTCTGAGACTTCGCGAACTTCTGGAATCTTAAACAACTCATTGAGAACATTATCACGCAGTTTAGAGTCCATATTAATTCCTGTCAGAGCTTTGACGTTCAATCCTAGGGCCTCGTCGTTAATTATCACCGTAAATTTTTTGATAAGGCCTCTCTTTATGAGTCGCTTAATTCTGCTGTAGACTACAGAAGCATTAATATTTACTTTCCTTGAAAGCTTAGGTACTGAGACACTTGCATCTTTAGATAGTTCGCTCAGAATCTTTAGATCTAAATCATCAATCCTGTCCATTTAAAGTCCTAATATATAGTTGGTTTAGAGGTTAATAAATGTATTATTTTCAAATTTGTTTATATTTTTATGAAAAGTACTAGATCATCTTTTTATCATGCAATAATTCCGCAAGTAATACAGCACCTCTAGCAGAACCCATCCTTTCATTATGAGATAGCAGAACATACTTTATGCCATGTTCGAACACTGTATCCCTCCTCAACCTTCCCACAATTGTTGTCATTCCGTCATTAATCTCTCTATCTATACGGGGTTGTGGTCTTGTCGGATCGTCGTTGACAATTATATAGTCTTTTGGAGAAGAAGGTAAATCATGGACTGATATCGCTTTTGAGAATCTTATCATCGCCTCTTTGACCTGCCCTGGTTCAACTGGTTTTTTCGTTCCTACAAAAACTGTTTCGGTATGGCCGTCCAAAACAGGAACTCTTGTACAAGTACAGCTGACTTTTATTGGAGCCGAAACTATTGATCCCGAATTCAAATTACCCAGAATCTTCTTTGTCTCCACCTGAACTTTTTCTTCTTCCTTTGGAATATATGGAATAACATTATCCATTATGTCTAGGGCAATTACACCCGGAGACCTTCCTGCACCGGATAATGCCTGCATTGAAGTCATAAAGACATCTTCTATTTCAAACTCTTGCATGATGGGCTTTAATGTGATTGCGAGACCAGTTGTGGTACAGTTTGGCAATGGAGCAACAAAACCTTTCCATCCTCTGTTCTTTCTTTGGATTTCCAGCAGCTCGACATGCTCATCATTTATCCCGGGAATCAAAATAGGAACGTCATTTTCATATCGAAAAGCAGCAGCAGTGCTAATAACGGGGACTGACCTTGCAAACACTGGTTCAATAATCTTAGCATCATCTGACTCAAGCGCCGTAAAAACTAAGTCAAATTCCTGTGAGTTTACGTCTTCCACTCTGCTAACAATCATATCTTCTATATAATCCGGAACCCGTTCTTTGTTATGCCATCTTAGAATTCCCGAGTCTTTATCGCGAAGAGCATCGGTATATTTTTTACCCGCAGATCTGGGGGACGAGGCAATTTGGGTCAACTCAAACCAAGGATGTTTATTAAGCGCGATTACAAACTCTTGACCGACAGCACCTGTAGCGCCAATTAGTGCAGCTTTCAACATATAGCGCTTAATTGTTGCGCAACTAATAACCGTTTCCGATTATAGAAAAAAGTGAGAAAATAATCAAACAAGATATCTCCAAACATAACTTTTATGTGTAATTGAAGTTATGGTAAACTGAGGAGCTTGTAATCTATAGGGTAATGAAGGAAGAAGACGAGATAAAGAGTAAGCCATGCTTACATGGCGGAATATATTCAGTAAATCCTAGTTTGGTTAAGGTTGATTTTAGTTCAAATGTTAACCCACTGGGGATTTCTAGGTTAACTCTAGATGCATTACAAGAAAATGCATTCTCACTATCCTCCGAGTATCCTGACTCAGAATGTAGATCTCTAAAGAAAAAATTATTAGATTATCTGGAAAACGATTTGGACGATGAATGGATTTGCGTAGGAAATGGAGCAACAGAATTAATCCATAGGTTTGCTCAGACTTTTGTTAGAAAAAAGGTAATAATACCCTTTCCGACATTTTGTGAATATGAAAGCGCATCGAAAAGGGCTGGTGCAGAAATTATTTTTATTCCATTGAATGATTTGGCTTTAGATCCTGATGCTATTATCGAAAATGCAAAGAACTCTGATGCTATATTTTTATGCAACCCAAATAATCCGACAGGCCTGATGTGTGAGACGAAAATGATAAAGAAGGTAGTTGAATCTGTCGACACCTCTACTAAAATTCTAGTGGATGAGTCTTACATTGAACTCGCTGACTATGGTCCTGATTCAGATACCATGATAAACAAGATCAAAGAATTCAAAAATTTGATAATTTTACGATCGATGACAAAGTCTTTTGGCTTGGCTGGATTAAGAATTGGGTATACAATATGCAATCCGAGGCTCGCTAGAAGCTTATCTCGCAATCAAATCCCATGGAATGTAAATGGACTGGCACAAGCAGCGGGAATAGCTTCTCTAAAAGATCTGAACCACCTTAGGCAGTCGAGAGCGCTAATACAGAAGGAGCGAGCTTTTCTGCAAGAGACAATTAAGAGAATGCACACGTTTATCCCTCACACTTCTAATGTAAATTACTTTTTGATATATCTTGAGAATAAAAACTCTATCGAGCTTAGAGATATGATTTTAGAGCAGAAGGGAGTACTTGTTAGAGATTGCAGTACATTTATGGGCATGGGAGTAAAATATGTTCGTGTTGCCGTTAAAACTCATAACGAGAATTTGCGTCTACTAGACGCTCTGGAGTCAGTTGATAATTGAAATCGAAATTATCACAACTGTTAATGATTCAGGGGACCTCTTCTGGTTCAGGCAAGAGCACTCTTGTAACTGCATTTTGTAGAATTTTTTCCGACAAAGGATTTCGGGTATCTCCATTCAAAGCCCAAAATATGTCTTCGAATACATATATTATTGCCGGTACGTTACTTGAAATCTCCCAAACACAAGCGCTACAAGCGTTTGCTTCAAGAAAACAACCGGATATAAGAATGAATCCTATCTTGCTTAAGCCTCTTGGAGATTATAGAAGCAGAGTCATCTTAAATGGTAGATTTTACTCGGATATGCATGCACGAGACTATTATGATAACTTTATTCTTCAGAAGGGCTTCATGAATGTCTTAGGGTCCCTACAGAGCCTCAGAAAAGAAAACGATCTCGTGATTATAGAGGGAGCGGGATCACCTGCCGAGATTAATATTTCAAAATACGATATAGCTAATATGTTGCTTGCTGAAAGGATCCGTACACCAGTATTAATAACTGCAGATATTGAAAGAGGAGGTTGTTTTGCGAGTATAGTAGGTACTATGAGGCTATTAAAAAAAATCCATCGAGATTTGGTTCAAGGCTTTATAATAAATAAGTTCCAGGGGGATGAATCACTTTTAATACCAGCTATAAAATCTGTCGAAAGAATTACTAAAAAGAGGATATTAGGGATTATACCAAGAGTTAATTTTTGTTTACCGGCTGAAGATTCTCTAGATGGGCATAATCCGAAGAGCCCAGAAATGTCACTAGAATCATGTGATGGGCAAATCGATATTCTTTCAAAGGTAATAAAAGACAATGTCAATATTGAGAAATTAATACTTCAAGGGATTAAATAAATATTGGAAGAGAAGTAAAGAGATGGTACAAGAATATCTTCTTGCTGGACTAGTCATTGGGGTTACTGTAGATTTTTTACTGGACGATCCACCGAACCGTTATCATCCCGTTGCATGGTTGGGTAAACTCATTGAATTCTTTATACCGAAACTAAAAGATAATAACAAATCTGCAAGGAAGGAAAAGCTAAAAGGGATTGTTTTTGCGACAGGTTTGGTTGTCACATTTGGTCTTACGATTCATCTTACAGTATCTGCAAGCCTTCATGTGCTCGAAGGTTTAATACTAATTCTGGGATCTATTCTGTTCTTGAAAGTTACAATCTCAGTAAGAGGCATGGAAAAACATATTGATGAAATTGTCTTTGAATTAAGAGCAAATAATTGGAAAAGCGCTCAGCAGAAGCTGTCAATGATAGTAAGAAGGGACACGGCGCAACTAGACGAACAGCACATCCTATCCGCGATGATCGAATGTATAGGGGAAAGTATTGTTGACGGCATTGTTTCACCATTATTTTACTATACATTTCTTGGTCCGGCAGGGGCATTTGTATATAGGGTAATTAATACACTTGATTCAATGATAGGTTACACTGATAGTTATTACAATGAAATTGGATGGATGTCTGCAAAACTCGATACGTATGCGAACAGTATACCTTCAAGAATTACTGCAATTTTAATTGTCTTCTCTGCTAAAATGATAGGTGCAGACTGGAAGAATTCACTGCGTATCTTAGAGCGCGATCACGATAAGACTCTAAGTTATAATGCGGGATATCCAATGGCAAGTATGGCTGGAGCCTTAAGAATAAAGCTAGAGAAGATTGGACAATATTCGTTGGGAGACGATTATGAAGTTGCATCAGTTGATAAATGCAGAACCGCCATAATACTTATGAAACTAACCACTATTCTATTTTGTGTGATAGTATCTATCCCCTGTATAATTATATTGTATATCACAGGGTGGTGGGATATGGTTTTTGGTATTTAAGGAGCTTAAGGGGGTCATATCATTTCTTTCCGTAATACCCGTATTTAGAGTGTCCTCGAATATTGATATTAACTACATTGCTCACGCAATGTATCTTTTTCCACTTGTTGGGGCAATAATAGGATTTGCTGTTGGAGCGCTAGCATATATGATTTCCTTTTACTTTCCCACACTTGTAGTGGGTTTTATTGTTGTATTAATGCTAGTAGCGATCACTGGCGTAAGCCACATTGATGCGCTTGCGGATTTTGCTGATGGCGTAATGGCAAGAGGTGGGAAAGAAGCAAAACATAGGGCCATGGATGATCCCGCGATAGGTTCTGCTGGAACTGTGGCACTAATTCTCTACATTTCAGGCATGATAATAATTATTTCAAGTTTCACAACTAGCGCGAAGCTACTAGCTAGTATAATTGCGTCTGAGGTAATCGCAAAATATATCATGGTGTTACAGGCTTATCTTGGACAATCTGCTTGGGAGGGCCTGAGTTCCCCATTTACCAAAGCTATGAAGGACAAACGGAGGTTTGTAGCAGCAACGGGAATTACCCTCCCTTTAATCTGCTTCGCTACAGGTCTAACTGGTGTTGTATCATTGTGTACATCAACGATTATCGCTATGCTTATACAATATTCCTCAAATAAGAACTTCGGTGGTATTTCTGGTGACGTATTGGGTGCATCAAAAGTAATTTCCAGACTTTCATCGCTCATCGTTATATTTTCATTTAATTTCTGATATCTGGGATCTAAAGTGATAGCTGTTGTTATGTGTGGCGGGAAGGGAACCCGAATGGCTTCATCTATGGAAAAGTCATTGATGAAACTGGGAAGCAAAACTTTAATTGAACGCGTTCTAGATGCGCTTGTCGAATACAGACATTTTGAAAGCATAATTGCAATGCCGAGTCTAAATACGCCAGCGACTAGTACATTTCTTTATACCCATGAATATTATACTTCAGGAAAGATTAAGGTATTGGAAGGTAGGGGTGTAAATTATTCCCTTGATCTGTCGTATGTCCTTAGTAAAGTTAAACCAGCTGTGGTTTTTGTAGTATCCGCAGATCTTCCGCTATTAAATCCACTACTAATTCATAGGATCATAACCTGCTATTTGCCATATTTTCCCTGTACTTCTGTTATATTGGAGACGGGATTTGTTGGGAGTTTAGACATCTTACCAAGCTCAGTCTTCAATATAGGAGCAAAGGAATACTGCTACTCAGGCATAATATTAATTAATTCTTCAAGATGTAAGATCAACTCAGAGTTGGAGGAAAACTACTTGATATTGAATGAAAAAGAGATTGCAATTAACATAAATACAGTTGTAGAACTTAAAACTGCTGAAAGATTACTTTATTCTTAACAACTCTTACTGTCGCCCAGACTTACAAACGCTATCTAAAATAGTCCGGTAGGTGATATTTTCATATGTGGCCAAGACATTCGGTAATAAAATCCACACATCTTCTGGATGCGACCTAGTGATTAGTCTAAGGTATTTAATACCTTACCCAGAATATTAGCCCTCGCCCCAGTCTTCTCTGCGATAAGTTCATGACAAGATTCACAGTTAATATCCGTTGTAGTATAAGAAAATATTACCCTCTTTTTTTCGCACTTATTACATTGCACTAATATGAAACTGCTATTTGGTTTTGGAATTAATATATTCTTTCTGTGCATATTTAATCACGACATCAAGCTTGGATCTCTAACTTGCGCATTCTTATACCTTCCTTCACTGTTTTTCTTTGGCAATTTCTGCATGTATATCGTAACGTTATTTTTTTGGTAGTTTTAGCAGTTCGTTTAAGCTCCGGAAATTTTTGACCACCATAACCCTTCTTGTCCTCTGCGTGCCTGCGTGCACCTTCTGCAACCTTTCTATCTTTTCCCTTTTTGTAAATAGCCACTATCTGTGTAGTATGAGTCTTGCACCTAGAGCAAAACTTGCGCAGCTCCTTTTCCATTTTCATTATACGCAAAGTTTATGAAGGGTAATTTAAGGACACCGAAGACTTCTCTAGGTCCAGTCATAAACAAATACGACAAAGGTAATAATACACCTCCCTAAGTACATTTAAATACAACCAAGTAAAATCCAGGAAAATCTAATATACTCAGATTTCTATGATAAAGCAATGGTTTTCGGGTTAGATAATTTAATACAACAGATCGTGCCGGCAACAATAGAAAGCTTTGGTGTATGGATACCCTTAGCATTTGGTTTAGTAGTAGGACTTGCTTATGTCGTAGCCTCAGCAGCAAGGCGCAGTAGAT
>JALZES010000078.1 GCA_030861915.1 Thermoproteota archaeon | reverse complement strand
TTTCCATGATGATTTGGTCTTCATTCGAGACACAAATTCAGCAATCACTGAACTGGTTTATTGAAAGTGCTAAAATCCTCCTTACCAAGATTTATGATGCATTAACGATAAGAGCGAACTAATTTTTTTGTTGCCAAAGTAACCGGCAAGATACCGATGCCGGGACAGGGTTTAAAAGGACAATCAGAATTAGAACACCATTAAAGCCAATATAAAAAACACTACCACGCATCCAGTGTTGCAAGGAGGGCAGCATAGGTTATATCAGAATAAGTGCAGCGGTTTAACGAGATGGCTCATTTGATAGTCTTCCTGAGCGAAAATCGTACTTGGTTATTCGAAGATGTCTACTCAATTTTCTATGATCCAGAGCATCGGAGTTGAAGAAAAAACTTGATCCGCAGTCATCACAAAACCAAACCATCTTGAGATCGTCTTCGTTCAATTCGCTATCTTAAAAGCATAAAGATAGTATTTAAGAACTATGTAATGTCAGGACTTCTCTTTTTTCGAAAGTAAATTATCTAACAAAAAGCCTTCTCTTTAAAAGATCAATAATACAGCTATGTTCGCAACTGATGTTTTTTGAGTACAAGGTAACAGTTAAGAATTTAACTACCTGTCTGACGCTATTTAGAATTTAATTTTTTAGTATAATTATCTTCCTCTCTTTTGTCCGTCGTGATTTTCCTTCCTCAATTTCAGCAATACGATAAATCTCTAGGAATGCTGATAATTGTTATTTATTCTGTGTGCACGCATTATGGCTGTGATACTTTGAGCAAGTCATAAGGGATATAAACGACTAAAAGCTTATATGCGTTCAATTTCGTTTTTTAATGGTGTCAGACTCTGGCCGGCGGAACGGAGAATGATGGAAAATTCCGAATCTGAAGAAGATATTGAAGAAGTAAAGAAAGACAATGTGGAGGCTGCTAAAAAACAACATTCATCAAAAGCCAGAGGAAAGAAGTAGCTGATGGCTAAATTTGGGCGTCGTCACTTTGTAATTACTTACGGAGTCACCTGACATAAGATTACGTAGGATTTAAAGAGTACACCTTGCCACCTACTACCGACCAGCAAAAAATTAACTAAAGAAAAGACCTTAACCGGTGTCGTCAGACAGCGCTCCTTCTTCCAGGATTGATATTGTTCTACATACGGAGCAAATTCCTGATGTTGATGTCCGTCCACAAGCTTTGCACCTCTGGGAGACGATATCCGTAGAGAAGGATCTCAAATTGTTAGAAATCTTTAACATAGAATTATAGATGTTGTATTTGATTCCCGGTCGTTGCGTTTCTAGCGTATTGATAAACTCTCGTATATGTGTTCTGATGCTCTCGTCCATATAGGGACAATCTTCTGTCTGAAAAGGAATATCTCTCTGTAAAGCATAGAAAACAATCTCTTGCTCATAAATCTCGCAGAATGGCTTTATCTTCTTTAGGTTATGGAATTTGGATGTGGCAGTCTGGGGATGGGTCCATCCTATTCTTTGTACGTCTCCGGCCATCATGTTAATCATAAACGTCTGCAATTGATCATCCAAATTGTGAGCTGTTGCTATGACATTAGCATCTACGCTTTCGGCTGCCAAGTCGATAGCTCTTCTCCTAAATGTTCCACAAATAGAACATGACGACATTTTGATCGACGGTCTTTCCAACATTGCCTGGTCCATGTTACGTCCAAATAACTCTCTATAGCTGACAACTCTATTTTCTATATTTAGATCGGCACAAAATCGCTCCACAATTGCTAACGACTCGTCTCGGTAATTCTTGATTCCCTCATCCACTGTGATAGCAATGGGTGGAGCGCGGTGGTTTCTTCCAAGGATCTGCGTCAGAACG
Organism: Thermoproteota archaeon; assembly: GCA_030861915.1. Classification (GTDB taxonomy): domain Archaea; phylum Thermoproteota; class Nitrososphaeria; order Nitrososphaerales; family Nitrososphaeraceae; genus TH5893. Next base: position 3,878 of record JALZES010000078.1, on the reverse strand, counting down.
TACAGTAAGGATAGACTATCTTTGCCGCCAGAAACTGCCACTGCAACTCTGTCGTCATGGCGAAGCATCGAGAACTTGTTTATCGTTTTATGTGTTTTCTCCTCAATGGACGAAATAAAACATCTCTTGCAAAGTGTTTCCCCTGAATAGTGCCTGCTATATACACCAATCCCATTTCGACACTTGACGCAAGGCTTTTGAAGCATAATGGCGCGGAGCAGCTGAACTGATATCGAGGATATTATTAGTGTTTATACTCCCATTGCTTCCTAATCAGCCTGTCAGACCAGTGTATACGATTATGGCCTAAAGCAAAGAGACTAGGATACGAAGCCTTAACTTGGTCCGCAAATAAAAAAATACGATCCGTGTTCTGACGCTGCTTTTTTCAAACGGGGAGCAAAACCTGCTGACTGTAAAGCAGGTAGTCTTAAAGATATGACTTAATTCTTAATTATCCTGGGGATATTAGACCCGTATGGTTGATGGCATTATCCTAGACGAAATCAGTTTAAAGATTGTTCGCATTTTGAGTAAAGACTCATCGTTGCCATTTGTCGAAATAGCCAAACAGATAGGTATTTCAGATGCAACCGTCCACATGAGAATCAAGCATTTACTCACCGCGGGGATAATTGATAAATTTACTATATCAACAAACAATAATCGCCTTAGTTACAGCCATGTTGCCTTCGTCGGCGTGAACGTCGAACCTGGTCGCGTACAAGAAGTTGTCAATTATCTTTCAGGCATAGAGGAAATTTTGGAAATGCATGAAATGCTCAGTACATTAGACCTGCTATTGAAGTTACGGGCCAGGAACTTAAAACAGATGCGGGATATTGTGGTCAACAATGTTAGGAAATGCCCGAGAATAGTTAAGGTCGAATTCATGGCTATGCTAAAAACTACTAACGAAGAACAAACTATCTTCTTGAATTTTCTTGCGAAGGAATAAAAAATATTCGCTCCGAAAAGTCAGTGTATATTACGGATTTACGTAGCGGATTTATCTATTTTGCTTTTCTTTCTTTGATGTCTGCCACCAATCAAGATAGTCATCGTGTAGGCTTTTCCGGCCGTCCCTCAGCTGGTCTCTTCCTTTGTCTCGTAGTTCTTCGAGCTTCTCTCTCGAAGCAAACAAACCGCAGCTCTTGCAAATTAAGTCTTTGCTGGCAGGATCAAATTTCAAATCGCCACCGCATTCAGGACAGAAACTTACCAAGTAGTAACACTGAGCTGCACTCCTAATAAAAGCATTATGTAGGCCTGAAAGGAATCGCTAATAATAACCACTCTCAGATAGAGTAGCACCGAGCTATCGGCTTTTAAGCTACTTCACGCAGGTATTCAGAAATAACCAACATTCCGAACAAGGAATTCAGCTTCTTGTTTGTGTCTTGACCCCACAGGAACTTATCATTCCTTATAGGTTTTGTACTTTTTTTCACACCATTCGACTAAAGATTGTATGCTGCTAAATGCTACATCGGCTCCTATGTCCTCTCCCCTCTTCGATAGCTCGACTGAAGTCAACAATACGGTAAAAAATTCCCCTTTAAGCTTTGATTTCAAGGCGTTTGCCGCGAGCGAGAGGAAACGCAGAGAACTCTCTTGAGACGAGAAAATACACAATATCAGCAACCCTCTTTTTTCGTTCCATAATTTCATGACGTATCTTCGAAAATCTATGTCAAAGAAAGGATCGATGTGCCGTTCAACATCTCCTATGTAAGAAGAATTCCAGCCCAACATTCTGAGGGAAAGGGCTCCTGTCTTTGCCAAAAAAACTCTGTCTTCAGAGCCAGCCACAAAAAGCACATGTGCATTATGTCTGGCGGTTTCTAGTCGGGAATTAAATTTTATCAGTTCAATCATCTCCGATAAAAAGGTTAAAATCGCCGTCCTTTCGGTCTCCCCCAGCCGTCCCCTATCATAAAGTTCGTTCAGAGTATTGTAAGTAGGGAGAACGACTTCGCTCAAAATTCTTATTTTATCTGGCGTCGAATTGAGTGCGCTCAGGATTACCCCATGTGATTTCTCTGTATTATTTTCGAAAATAGATGTCATAAAGTTCTGCTGTACTTCAAGGTAATTAATTGGAAACTCTAGATCGATAATGCCTGAATCCAGATACCATATATTGACGGGACCCGCTTTCTTTCTCTTAATTAGTCCGAGCGTCAGCAAGATGTCCAAATATTTGGAAATCGTCATTCTGTTGATTCCAGTTCTTTCTGCAATTTCCACACCAGACAATCCGGCCCTATTGCCCTGCAAGAGGCTCATAATTTTGTGCTTTACTTCATCGAGGGTGTATCGGTAGTGCATGGCAGTTTGACAACTATCGAGTTAGTAAATCAGGGAACACTTTATTCTATCGGTAGTGTAATTTCCTTAGTGGTTAAGTCAGGGTTGAAGTAGGTTGTACCTTTCTTTGAGTGCAACTTGCGAAACCTTTGGAGCCAATGAGAACACGCGCTTATCATATACGCTAATCACCATCGCCGGGCATAAGGTACGCTCAATCTCTGATTGTTTGCCGCCGAAATTTCGAAGAAATTATCATTTAGAAGATCCAAAGTTGCAAATATATAATTGCTTGTCGTAAATATCTGAGAGGTATTCTTAAATACGATTGCATCAAAACAACTGGTAGATGGCCCAGATACCAGCACTAATACCAAAAGAAGTCGAAATCCAGAGATTAAAGAAGATATACATAATGGTCATTATGTTGGGTTCAATAGCAGCATCAGTAGAGGTAGACAACTTCGTTGATGGATCGTTACACCAAACAGCAATTAGAGACAGTGCATTCACTCCAGCCCACTGGTGGTTATACAGCCACTTTGTTGCTCTCCCATTAGGTTGGGGATTTGTAGCAATGTATGATAGAAGAGTGCCAATTTTGAGAGGACCAAATAACTCTATGAATACGGGATTGAAGATAACCATCATTGGATATCTTGCAACCATGTTCACCATTGGAGTTAATGAAATGTGGCACTTTTGGTTTGTAGAAGAGATATTTGCAGTCCCTAATCATTGGATGTTTAACATGGGAGTTGTTGTAGCCTTCATGGGTGCTCTCGCCTACGTAGTAAGAGTATATGCACGTCTAGTAGAACTAGGTGCAGAAACACCAGCAAAGAACCCATACGTAGCTGAAATGTACAAACTTGCTCTGGAAGGAAAGCTCTACAGCAGATCTATCCCATAAATTTTTTTGGATAATCTCGGAGCTTTTCGCTTTCCCCATCTTTTTTTGATTTTCTTTTCTTTTCCATTCTCCTCTCTGTTTTAAACCTCAGTCTGTTACACCTGTGCAAACAGCAAAATTTAAAAGGGAATGTTCTGATCATTATATCAAATGACTTTACCAAAGGGATATGGTCCTGGTGGATATACAGGCGGAGGAAGACGCGATGACGTCGAGAAGATGATAGGTCGCAGAGTGGAAAATATGAAAGGCATATTTGTACTTGGCTTTGCACTGTGTTGGGCAGCAACTGCAGGCGGAGTTTATGTGGGCGTAACAGTCTATCCTTGGGCATACCCGCTTCCTAGTGGACTCTATGCTCTCTCAGTTCTTACCGTAATTGAAGCATTGGGTTTCTTCTTTATGATGAAAATCGCAACGGAAAAACCCATTCGCGCATAGAAGCTTCTTCATTCTCTTTTTCAATTTTTTTACTTAGGTTCTTTTTTCCAATCTCACTATATTGGAATAAAATTTTATATATAACGTGTAGGAGAAAGTTGTTAATGGTGTGGCTTAGACGCACAACTCACTATCTGTTCATAGTCGTAGTCGCTGTAAATAGTACATTGCTGACGATTAACGCGGGAGATTACATATTCTACACGGACTGGGC
>JALZES010000046.1 GCA_030861915.1 Thermoproteota archaeon | reverse complement strand
GGGCAGAGAGTTAGAGAGCTATACCAGGAGGGTTTCGGAACACCTTCACTTGTTGCTGTTCATCAAGACAGATCCCAACGCGCCTGGGAGAAGGTCTTAGCTCTCGCAAAGGCAATAGGAAGCACACGACCCGGTGTGATTCAAACAACATTTAAGGAGGAAGTCGAGACCGATTGGTTCGGTGAACAAGTGGACCTGTGCGGAGGCGCTCATGCTCTTATCCTGAGTGCGTTTGAAACCTTAATTGAATCAGGATACCAGCCGGAAGTGGCATATTTTGAATGCGTGCACGAGCTAAAACTCATTGTGGATCTTATTCAAAGATATGGAATAGCAGGAATGTACAGCCGCGTTAGCGAAACCGCAAGGTACGGTGGCCTAAGTAGGGGACCAAGGATAGTCGATAGCTTAGCGAAAGAAAAAATGAAGGAGGTCCTAAAGGAAATTCAGTCCGGTGAATTCGCAGAGGAGTGGTTAAGCACCTATGAGAAGGATGGCAAGAATTCTTTTAACAAGTACATGAAGAATCTAGAAAATCACCAAGTAGAAAAGGTCGGCAGAGAAATGCGCGACATGATGTGGCCGCAGTCCTCTGACCAAAGACGGAGTTAACTAAGAGTGTCCGGCCTTACGTAGGTTCCTGTTAATATGATCAATTATCGTAGACAATGATGTTCCGGGGCCAAAGTTTCCAGTTATTCCTTGCTCCTCTAAAGCTCTCTTATCGCGTTCGGGTATGATCCCTCCACCTACAATCAATATGTTTTCCATCCCCCTTTCTCTTAGCAACCTTGCAACCTTTGGAAAAATTGTGAGGTGTGCTCCGTTCAACAGACTCATGGCTACAACATCAACATCTTCGTCTACAGCTATCTTTGCTACCTGTTCGGCGGTACAAAAGAGACCTGAATAAATAACTTCAAAGCCAGCGTCTCTTAGGGCTCTGCATATAACAAGTGCACCTCTATCGTGGCCATCAAGTCCTAGTTTTGAGACCAGTATCCTTGTAGGCCTTCGGTTATTCTGCGGCTGTTCCTGTTGTGCAGACATGGGTATCTCCTCGGTTGCCGGGCTTAAAATGTTTATTAAGTTTTTGGCATTTTGCGTCCTTGGTCTTGCTGAGTTGTCACCTCATTTTGCATACCCACAAGTTAATAAGGTCCCTACTTACGTTCAAGCATAATTGAATGCTATCTCCTCATGCATCTAGTATAGTGGAGGGCGTGTTACATGCCGACAGAAGATCTATAGCCAGAGCTATTTCAATAGTTGACAATAACGAAAAGGAGTGCCGAGATATAATACAAACCATCTTTCCAAGAACAGGAAGAGCAAAGACAATAGGAATAACTGGCTCTGCAGGGGCAGGAAAAAGTACCCTGATAGGCAAACTAATCCCTGAGTTCCAAACTATAGGATATTCTGTTGCGGTCCTGGCTGTTGATCCCACCAGCCCGATAACAGGCGGAGCCATTCTGGGAGATAGGGTTAGAATGCAACCTGTCACAAGCGACGACAAAGTATTCATGAGAAGTATTGGATCCCGAGGCTCATATGGGGGCCTTTCAAGGTCGCTCAGGAATATAGTCAGAGTGTTAGATGCTGCAGGATATAACCTCATACTTATCGAAAGCGTTGGGGCAGGACAGGTCCAAACTGAGATCTCTAGACTCGTAGATATAACTGCAGTAGTTTTTACCCCCTACACCGGAGACCACATCCAAAATATTAAAGCGGGTTTAACGGAAGTAGGAGATATATGTATAGTCAACAAGGCTGACCTGCAGGGAGCAGGCATATTGTACCAATCCCTCGTTGACTTCTTATCGGATGCTAAGAGGAAACCACATGTTGTCAAAGTTTCAGCAAAAGTTGGAAAAGGAATCAAAGAGGTCGTGACAGATTTTGATCAGATAATAAAGCACATCTGTTCTTCAAATGAAAATGAGAATGAAATGAAGAAATTGGACTTTGAGCTAAGAGATATGATTTTAAATACGATTGAACAAAAGGTTTCTTCAATGTTGGACAAAAATAACAAGTATCGCGATGTCATAGAAAGGCTTGCAAATAAAAAAACAGATCCATTTGAAGCCGTCGATGAAGTTATACGTACGATAAATTGGTGAGCCTGCAGCGATGTCAACAGACACATTTAAGACGGATTCTGGTATTCCGGTAAAGCGAGTATACTCCAAGAAGATCGCCTCAGGCAATATCGATAACGAAGAACCGGGTAAGTTTCCATACACCAGAGGACTTTATCCCAATATGTACAGGGAGCGGCTCTGGACTATGAGGCAATACAGTGGTTTTGGCAGTGCAGAAGAAACGAACAAGAGATTCAAATTTTTGCTAGAACATGGTCAGACTGGTCTATCACTAGCATTTGACCTCCCTACCCAAACAGGGCGAGACTCTGATGATCCACAGTCCGAAGGTGAGGTAGGAAGGACCGGCGTATCAATAAGTTCCATAGAAGACATGTTGACATGCTTCGATGGTATTCCATTAGATAAGGTCAGCACTTCGATGACCATCAATTCTACTGCATCAACTCTTCTAGCTCTCTACGTTACCGTGGCTAACACACAAGGTATTCCTGCATCTCAGATCAGAGGCACAACTCAGAACGATATTTTAAAGGAGTATATCGCGAGAAATACGTACATATATCCTCCAAAACCTTCACTGCGACTGATTGGTGATATGATTGAATACTGTTTTAAGGAAGCACCTCAGTGGTATCCTATAAGCATATCAGGGTACCATATGCGAGAAGCTGGATGTAATGCCATTCAAGAGCTCGCATTTACTTTTGCTAATGCCATAGAATATATCCAAACCTGCCTGAACAAAGGGCTAAAGGTAGATGATTTTGCCCCGCGTCTTTCCTTTTTCTTTTGTTGCACCATGGAATTTTTTGAAGAGATAGCAAAGTTCAGAGCAGCTCGCAGAATATATGCAAATATAATGAAGAACAGATTTCATGCCAAAAACGCTAAATCATGGCATCTGAGATTTCACGTACAAACAAGCGGTGAATCGTTAACGGCTCAACAGGTAGATAATAACGTTATCAGGGTTACGTCTCAAGCCATGGCTGCCGTCCTAGGAGGCTGCCAATCATTGCATACAAACTCAAGAGACGAAGCGCTTGCACTGCCCACCGAGGAATCAGTAAAAATAGCCCTGAGAACACAACAGGTAATAGCATCCGAAACAGGGATGGCAAAGACTGTTGACCCAATCGGAGGTTCCTATTATGTCGAATATCTTACGTCTAGAATAGAAGAAGAAGTTCAAAAGTATCTGAGGAAAATCGACAGAATGGGTGGCGCGCTCGTGGCTATAGAAAGGGGCTTTTTTCAAGAGGAAATCAGAAGAAATGCATATAATATGAAGAAAGAGATTGATAGTAATAAGAGGACAATTGTCGGGGTTAATAAGTTTCAAGATTTAACGGGTATCGAGCCCAAGCTAAACGTCATTGACACAGAAATAGAATCTAGGCAGAAGAACAGATTGAAGAACTTTAGGGATTCTCGGGATACATCCAAATTCGAACACGCGCTCAGCTCCCTTCAAAAAGCTGCAGAACAGCCAGACAAGAACTTAATGCCTTACATAGTCGAGGCCGTGAAAAATAGGGCGACTTTAGGGGAGATCGGTAACTCACTAAGAGCAATTTATGGAGTATTTGAGCCCAGGGTAACGTTTTAGAATAAGCGAATTTCCTCCACCATGGATTGCTGGGGCCGTAGACACGGCCAGATAAACGTCTGCTCAGGATTTTGCCTATATTTCATATAAATAGTATTATATCGGTTTCTCTATAATCTGCGGTGGACAATCATGCGGATAGACCATGTAGCAATTGCGGTCAACAATCTAGACGAGGCGGTTAAGAACTATCAGAAAGTCTTAAACGCTGATAAAGTGGAAGTGGAAGTCGTCGAAAATGAGAAGGTCAGAGTTGCCATGATCAATTTGGAAGATAGTCGGATAGAACTTATGGAGCCTACAGAGGAAAGTAGCACTATCTCAAAATACTTAAAGGACCATGGTGAAGGAATCCATCACATAGCAATAACTGCCGATAATATAGAACAAGACTTGTCAAGGGCGTCAGCGAGGGGAATGAAAATTTTGGGAAAGATAAGGAATGGGTCATACGGGAGAAAGATTACATTTATTCACCCAAAGTCGTTAAACGGTGTATTACTCGAGTTGTGTGAGGCACCGCTTGATAGGGTCTTGGGACCGAAACATGATTCTTCAGTTTCATAGAAATACTCGGACTTGATTTTGCCTGGGGGGCTACAATCAAATTTTTATGTAAAATCCACATTTAATACAGCAGACCAAAATAAATTCCTTCAGCAGTTTAATCCGTCTGAACTTCTTTGACCCGCAACGAGGACAGACAGGACACGCACGGAGAGGATTACTCATGCAGTACCCGACGATTTGCGGAAGTTCATATCGGGTCTGCTGATCGTCTGTTTTTCTTCTGAGGATGGCACTAGTTTACTAAGGTCGCAGACTTCTGCAAATCTGCTGTTCACTTGAACAATAACTCTCTCCAAACCATTTAACCTCCGCGTTCAAGTTCATGTTTCGCCAGAGTCTTCATACGGTTAATACCGTCAATATTATTGATGATATCAAACACAGACTTGGAGACGAGGTCGCTCCACTTTTGCCCCTTTAGTATCCTGCTCCGAATATAGGAACCGTTGTACTCTTCCCTGCGCACAAACCTTGGACTTTTTACCTCTAAATGGGAAGAAGCAAGGGTGACGACTAAGTGATTGCCGGAGTACAAGATATCAAATGGGGGCAACATCGAAGCTAACATTGAGAACCACCTTGCATTACTCTGTTCATCAACAAGCGGTATGATAATAATCTTCGAAACATCCAGCCCTCCCTCTCCAATTGCCCTGCGTATCATAAATATCCTTTCTCCCGCGGTAAATGGATTCGCGAGAGTATAATTGAGCTGCGCGCTACCAACTACGACCAACGCCTCGTCGCAGTCCTCAAGGATTTGTTTAATTAAAACGAGGTGTCCATTATGAAATGGCTGGAACCGACCAATTGTGACACCCCTGCGGTCAATTTTATTCGACATTCACTATCCCTATCAATTTCTGCCTGTTTTTCTGAGTTTCAATGATCATATGTTTGAAACCATAAGCACGACCAACGCGGGTAGTCATTACTATCCCATACAAGCATCCATCCCTTAATATTTTCTCGCCGGGATAATTGAAAGACTGGATATCTGGCAAGTTCCATCTGTTATCCTTTTGGTTCATCCTTGAGTATAAACGGAGCCTTAGTAATCCTACGTTATTCGACTCCCTAAGGATAATCAAGTGGAAGTTATCATGTTTATTACATATTGTTACTTTAGGACCATTTATCACAATTGAAAAGCATAGTCGCAGAAGCAGGGTCTGCTAAGAGGGGAGAATTATCATTTCTATGGGCTAGGGACCATATGGGAATACTAAAAAAAATTGTGGAGAAGACCATGAATCAGCAGCCTCTAGCCGGCCAGAGGCTCAGTTTCTGTCTGCACATTACCAAAGAGACCTCTGTTCTAATTGGAGCAGCGATGGAACTTGGTGCCGAAATTGCCGCCTGCCCTGCCAACCCCCTGTCCACGCAAGACGATTTGGCAGCCTTTCTATCTGAAAAGGGCATATTGATTTATGCGTGGCGCGGACAAAATGACAATGAATATAATGAGTGCTTGAATAGGGTTCTTCAATTTAATCCACAGATTATAATCGATGACGGGGCTGAGCTACACGTTAAAGCGAACAACTTAGGGTGTCAGAGCATTATCGGAGGGACAGAAGAGACTACAACGGGAGTAGCTCGCTTGAGAGCATTACAAAGAGAAAAAACTCTTCTCTACCCTGTTATAGGAGTGAATGATGCTTCCACCAAGTACTTATTCGATAATCGATATGGCACAGGTCAGAGTACCCTCGATGGACTCATGAGAGCAACAGGGATTCTTATAGCAGGGAAAAGTATTGTCGTTTGCGGATATGGATGGGTAGGGAAAGGCGTCGCAGCCAGAGCAAGGGGAATGGGCGCCATAGTTACGGTAACAGAAATTGATCCTATAAGGGCGCTTGAAGCACATATGGATGGTTATATTGTCAAAAGATTGCTCGATGCTGCAGGCAGCGGCGACATATTCTTAACATGTACCGGACAGACGAAGGTAATTAGAAAAGAACATTTCCAGAAAATGAAGCATGGTGCTATTTTGGCCAACGCCGGACATTTTGATGTCGAAATAGATGTGGACTACCTTTACAAACAAGACTCTAATCCCGGATGTGTAAGAGCAGATGTGAGTTCATTTAACATCGTCGACAAAAAAATCTATCTTATAGGAAGAGGCAGAGTTATAAATTTAGTGAGCGGGGAGGGTCATCCACCCGAAGTTATGTCTTTGTCTTTTGCTAACCAGCTCCTATCAATCCTTTTCGTTACTAAATTTCATGCGAGGCTAAAGAACAAGTTGCACAAAGTTCCGCGCGGTATCGATAGAGCCGTTGCTCACTATAGTATAGAATCTATGAAGATAAGGATAGACAAACTAACCGACGAGCAGAAAGCCTACAAGAATTCCGTCTGACTTTCAGTCCACTGTCTCGCGAGAAACTACTGCAGGTAGGTCCTCACAAAACATAAAATACGATAAAGGTAACACAATATGAAAATGGTACTGCATAAAGTCGCTCGCATAGACGAGATTCAAGAGAATAAAGGAAAGGAAGTCAAAATAGAAGATGCTCGAATTGCTATATTTAATATGAAAGGGAAATACTACGCTATAGATGCTTTATGCAGACATCAGGACGGTTCTCTTGCGCCGGGCAAACTTGACGGTGAGGTGGTAGAATGCCCTCTACACTCATGGCATTACAATATCAGGACAGGCGAGCTATTAGATTATCTAAAAGGGGTTAAATTAACAACCCATCAGGTAATCGTCAAAGAACATGATCTTTATTTAGACCTGTAAGGGCCCCAATGGTTGCAAGGAACATTCAGAACATGGAGGATGACAGGCTATTAGGCTGCACAACACACTTTCGAATATTACAGAAGAATTGCATCCGCTAGGCGAAACGGTGAGGATATATGTTTGTGGAGTTACCGTTTACGACGACTCACATATCGGCCACGCCAGGACAATAATATTCTTTGACGTCCTGCGCAGATACTTGCTGTTTAAGGGATATAAAATACAATACATTCAGAATTTCACAGACATAGACGACAAAATAATCAATAAAGCCAAGGAAGTGGGTACCGAGGCAGAGAAGGTAGCAAATATGTATATCAATAATTACTTTTCGGATTTTACATCACTGAACGTTTTGCAGGCTGACAGGTATCCACTGGCAACAGAGCATATCCACGATATAATCGCCTTTGTGGAGATTCTCTTGGAAAAGGGCTATGCCTATGTATCCTCCAACGGGGTTTACTTCCACGTCAGGTCGTTTGACAAATACGGCAAACTGTCGAAAAAGACAACCGAAGAGCTAGAATCAGGTTCGAGAATTGAAATAGACCCACTAAAGCGAGACCCACTGGACTTCGCGCTTTGGAAATTTTATTCAGATGAACCCAATTGGATTAGTCCCTGGGGCAGGGGCAGGCCTGGGTGGCACATCGAATGTTCTGTTATGGCTTCTAAGTACTTGGGTGATTTATTTGACATACATGGAGGAGGCAACGACCTGATCTTTCCACATCATGAAAATGAAATCGCGCAATGTGAGTCTTACTCAGGCAAGGAAATGGCTAGATATTGGTTGCACGTCGGAATGGTTAGTATCAATGGCGAAAAAATGTCCAAATCCATAGGAAACATCATCTCTGTTGCAGAAGCGAGACGAAGATGGGGAGCAAATGCACTCAGAATCTATTGCATTTCCGCTCACTATTCCAAACCACTCGACTTTTCTGATACTTCAATTACGGTCTGTTTACAAAAGTGGCGTCAGATCGAAGTATGTGCCTTTGAACTCCGTTTTGCCGTGGGGGAGAGTGGAAAAACCGAGGAAATTAAAAGGCTTTGCCGAGAATCCATCGAGGCATTTAAGTTGGCGCTGGAAGACGACATGAATACTGCCCTTGCTCTTAGTGTGTTTATGAAGTTCATCAACGATATAAACAGGTTTGCCGCAAATGAGGAACTTACGAAGGAAATGGCCAACGTAGCTATAATTGAATTTAATAGGTTCCTAAATATTCTCGGCCTAAGGGTGGCAGAGCCAACTCAGGAGGAGATATTTCAGATCGAAAGCCTCCTCAAAGAACGTAGTAGCCTAAGACGGGAATTCAGGTTTGCCGAATCCGATAAGATAAGGAAAATACTTAGTGATAAGTTCTCGGTTAGGCTAATCGACCACAAGGCGAGAACAATCTGGATGAAAATTGAAGATCCCCATTAGCATTTGCAAGCAATCAAGCTCTACCATTGTCACTGGGTGCAGGAATCTTAAAATATCCTGGAGAAAACTAGGTTTAGTAGAACGTGGAAGATACGACTGTCGCTTCTCAGAGGACGTGCGTCCTATGTGATTCTGTCTTGCCTGAAAGGAGTAGTATAAGTATCTGTGGTGAATGTATAAAAGTTGCTGACTGCTGCACAGGTCTAGAGGATCTTTCCGAATAATAGTGAAGCTGGCATGATACTATTCTACCATTTTTAGGGTGTCAGAAAGTGTAATTACTCCGGTGACCGCTCCCTTTTCGCTTACCAAGATGCATTTTGCGTATCTAACTAATGGTATGAGAGCTTTGGCGGGCATGCCTTCATCAACAATTGGTGGCGGTGGATCCATCATCAACGAAACTTGCATTTTGCTAAGTTGTTTCTCCTCCTTCTCTATCATATTCCTTGCTAACCCATCTTCGCTAATGAGGCCTACGACGCGGCTTCCTTCAAATACGGGTACTTGACTTATGAAGTTGCTCCTCATTTTGACAATTGCTGTATGAAGAGATTCATTTTTTTGAACATAGATTAATCTTTTACTACAAATATCAATAGCTTTCACTGAATGTTTTTGCTCCAAGGAGGTTAGTTTTTCAAAAATCCTTCTTGCAGTCTCATAACTAGGTTTGCATCTGCCGCTCTCTATTTGATTAATCATGGATGTACTTACCCCCGAGAGGTCTGCAAGTTTTCGCTGAGTGACCCCTAACCGTCTCCTAGTTTGTCTAATGTATTCAAGCGTCGGGAGCATCGTGAATCGAGCTTTCATTTATGACCCTGCCAGACTTATATGCTTGATCTTGAGAATGATACCGTGATCTTTAGTACGTACATGATTATATTAAAGAAGCGAGACTTTGAAAAATGAAGCCTTATATTAAGAACTAGCCATTTTTTAGCATGGTGACGGTCACTAAGGTAAACTCTAGTCAAAGCTGGGATTCAGTCAAGAGATACAAGCTCACGAGAATGCTGAACAGGTTGGGCAACATTTCAGGACATGGCACCGAGCTTGTAACGGTGTATGTACCTCCTAAGAGGCCGTTGTTTGACGTTATATCTCAGCTTAAGAACGAAGCAGGAACAGCCTCAAATATCAAGTCGGATTTAACAAGGACGCACGTACAAGATGCCCTGAGCAGGACGATTGAATATTTAAAACTCTTTAAGGAAACCCCTGAGAATGGTTTGGTTATCTTCTGCGGAGCAATACCCAATCCCCGCGGATTTGGCAACGAAAAGATAGAGATTTATCCGGTGCTTCCTCCGAAGCCCGTTCAAATCAATCTTTATAGATGTGACGACCACTTTTGGATTGACCATTTAAAGGATATGATGAAAGACGATAAGACGATGGGGATTCTATCTATCGACACTCAGGAGGCAGGACTGGGCATACTGACAGGCGATAGGTGGGAAGTAATTGACTCATTGACGTCAGGGGTCTCCGGAAAGCACCGACAAGGTGGGCAGTCTGCTAGGAGGTTCGAGCGCCTCCGTGATAACGAGCTAAATGAGTATTATCGAAGAGTAGCAGATCATGCCCAGAAGGTATTTATCGACCAATTCAATGTGAGAGGTCTTATCGTAGCAGGTCCGGGTCCAACCAAAGAAAATTTCCTGAGGGAAGAATATCTCGACTATAGGTTACAGAAGAACGTAATCATTACGATGGACACGTCGTATTCTGGAGGCGAAGGGGTTCGTGAGATTATAGACAAAGTTAACGAACAAGGTGTAATGACTGAGTATCGTCTAATGGAAGAAAAGAAAATTATAAAGAAGTTTATGGGTGAGGTTTTTTCCAACAGAGGATTAGGCATTTACGGCGTCAAAGAGGTCACTAATGCCGTAGAAGCCGGCATCGCAGATATTGTAATCGTAGCAGATAATATTTCGTACATATTGTTGGAATCGAAGTGCAAAAAATGTGAACATATCGGCAAGATGGTAATTGACAGATCCTCTATGATCACAAGCAAGCAGGAGCTCATGGCAAAACCATGCCCCTCGTGCGGGTCCATTGACTACGACATAACTGAAAAAGATATAGTTGATTATCTTGAGGAATTAACAACAATCACCGGATCTAGGCTCGAAGTTATATCTTCACAGACTGAGGAGGGCAACCAGCTAGCAAGTCTAGGAGGAATAGGAGCAATATTGCGTTTTAAACCTGTCGGCAATGTACGCTAAGGTTCTGTTAACTTCCTAGGCGGTAAATCGGTGTATTTTTCGTTATATCAATACACCTGTGTATAACGAACAATCAACAGGGGTGGCAGTAGCAACTTTGAAAATTTTGGCAGAGAGTTTAACTTTTCAACTAAATACGCAATCATCACCTGCATGTTAACAGGTAGATTTACCCCCTAGGAGGTTAACAGAACATACGCTAAATATCTTTAAATCATTTAACTCACAAAGTTACGTCTATACTCATGCATGGAGACGGGCTTGGCCAAACCACCAAGATTATGATTATTGAAGATGATGAGGACATTCTTCTCCTTTACAAAGACTACCTGAAGAAGAAAGGGCACATCATCACAGTTAGCTCGACAACAGCTAATGAGGCAGTAAGGGACTATGACAGTTACAAGCCTGATCTAGTAATAGCCGACTTCAAGCTTCCGGGGCGAAAAAATGGCCTCCAGGCAGCAAGCGAAATCCTTTCTAAGCATTCAAGAGCCAAAATACTAATCATCACTGCGTTTGAGCATGTAAGAGAAGAAATGGTCAAGAAAGGTTTCCCTAGAAAAAATGTCATCATACTAATAAAGCCAGTGAGGTTATCGCGCCTGGGCCAAATCATCTCAAGACTCTCAAATGATAAACAAAACCCTGTTTGAATCTGGAAGGTCAGGACAAGAATTGCTACTGTACTAGTCCTCCTCTGTGGTTTTGCAAACTCCCAATACAGATCTAATTTTCTGAGCCGTTCTTGCTAGTTGCCTGACGTCACCCACTGTTCTGCTCGGCCATTTGCCTTCTCGGCTGTCGTTTGCGAATCTCGGAACGATATGAACATGAACATGCGGGATTATTTGGTTTGCTGCCCTGCCGTTATTTTGTCCAATGCTAAAGCCATCAGCGTTAACAGCTGAGGTGATTGCCTTGGAGATCATATGGACAACCGAATAAAGGGTCCCTACCTGACAGGGGGTCATGGAAAGCAGGCTTTCATGGTGAAATTTCGGTATTACGAGGCTGTGTCCTAAGTTAAGAGGGTATTTGTCCATTAAAGCAATATAGTCTGGATCCTCGTAAAGTAAAACGGCTGGGAGTTTACTGTTTATAATCGAACAAAATAGGCAAGGGCGAGCCATGTACAATAATAAAGCCCTAAGGGAGCATTTTATAGGTTTTTAGGGCTGCCAAAGCATTAGATGGGTCTCCGAAGATTAGATACCAGTGTTGCTCAATTTAAATATATCATAAACTCTTAAATTATGACATGGCTGAAACAATAGAGCTTGAAAACTTTGGTGTCATGTTCTCTTTTCATTGTCCCAAATGTGATTATCTTAATGAGGAAGTATCCTCAAACGATCTCTTAAGCGGTAATTCCGAATGTGGCATGTGTGAAACCGTTTTTAAAGTTGAGGGACTCGAGGCCGTGAAGATTGCAGCAACTCTGGACTGAACGTTTCGTAGACAAAGAATTTAAGGAAACCCAGAACAGGTATTTTATGACTCTTAGAAGTAGGGAGACAATCAGTGGAGCTGCCAGGGCTCCCCATCGTGCTATGTACAAGGCAATGGGATTGACTGACACGGACCTGGCAAAACCACTCGTGGCTGTGTGTTCTACGTGCAACGAGTCCACACCTTGTAACATTCATTTGGGAAGGTTAGCACAGTCAGCAAAGCATGGAGTCAGTGAGGCTGGTTGCACTCCTAGGGAGTTTACCACTATAGCAGTATCTGATGCTATAGCAATGGGTCACGAAGGAATGAAGGCATCCTTGGTAAGCAGGGAAATCATAGCGGACTCTATAGAGATAATGATGATAGCGCATCAATATGATGCTATAATAGGAATTGCCGGTTGTGACAAAAGCCTTCCAGGAACCCTTATGGGCATAGCCAGGGTCAACGTGCCTGCCATTTTTGTATACGGAGGTACTATTCTGCCAGGAAGGTGGAATAATTGTGACGTTACAATACAGGATGTGTATGAGGCAGTGGGAGCATATGAAGTCGGAAAATTAACCTTGCAGCAGCTCACCAGCCTGGAAAACGTAGCCTGTCCATCGTCTGGATCTTGTGGCGGGATGTATACGGCCAATACGATGGCTTCTGTTAGCGAAGCTCTTGGTATCTCTTTGCCTGGAAGTGCTTCCGCCCCCGCCGAAAGCGAGAGAAGGACGAACATCTCTGAAATAACAGGAAAATCGATATCAGCATTGGTAGATAACGATATTAGACCGAGGGATATTTTGAGCTTTGAAGCGTTCGAAAATGCCATATCGGTTGTGAATGCAATTGGTGGTTCGACTAATGCAGTCATTCATCTAATTGCGTTGGCGAGAGAGATAGGTGTCAAACTTCAAATCAGTGATTTCGAGAGAATCAGAAAACGAACTCCGCACATTGCCGACATGCGGCCCGGAGGGAAGTACGCCATGGCTGATCTAGATAAAATTGGAGGTGTCCAGCTGATCCTCCAAAAGTTACTCAGCATAGGAGTCCTTAACGGGGATACGCTAACTGTTACGGGAAAGACAATGACAGAAAACCTCTCGTCAGTGCAATTTACTCGCGACGTCGATGCCGGAAGAATAGTTAAAAACATTGAGGATCCACTCAGCAAGGAAGGTACGCTAAAAATTCTCAGGGGAACTCTGGCACCAGA
>JALZES010000023.1 GCA_030861915.1 Thermoproteota archaeon | reverse complement strand
GAATATGTGCGGGCGGGTATAATACCGGTGTGTCACAATCAAGAGATGTTGAGTCTTTTTTCCGTCAGACTAATATGAAGACAGCTTCAAAAATTTTTCTCAGTCAGGTATTGAGTTCGTACGCTATTTGTTCTTTTGGCTTTGAAGATTCTTATTAATATAATCAATTATTATTATTCTACCAGCAGCTTGCTAGCGATGTCTTTTACAACAACAGACTTTATATTTACAAACTCTCTAATGCCAAATTCAGATAGTTCCCTTCCTATTCCTGATGATTTTGTTCCGCCGAATGGTAGTCTTGGATCGGATTTTACCATTTCGTTAACAGACACAATACCACTTTGAATCTGTCTTGCCAGGCGCATCCCTCTCTCTATATTGTTAGTCCATATGCTCGCTCCCAATCCAAACTCGGAGTTGTTTGCTTCCATTACTGCTTCCTCCTCGTTATTTACTATAATTATCGGTGCTGCAGGACCAAAAACTTCCTCTCTAATAATTTTCATATCCTGTGTTACATTTGAAACAATTGTTGGCTCATAGAAATAGCCTTCGCCCCCAATTGTGTTTCCACCTGTGAGTATTTTCCCTTCCTTGTCTTTAGCATCTTCCACTTGAACTGAGAGTGCCTTTCTTTGGCTTTCTCTGACAAGCGGGCCCACAGTTGTTTTTGGATCCATGGGATCTCCAACTTCTTCTGCTTCTGTGTTTTCCACAAAAAGCTTGGTAAACTTGTCGGCTACCTCTTTTACAACAATGAACCTTTTCGCGGCAATGCAGCTCTGCCCTGTGTTAAGAAGCCTAGACTGAGTTGCCATGTAGGCAGTCTGATTAAGATCCGCATCATCAAGAACTATAAAGGGATCACTTCCACCCAACTCTAAAACAAATTTTTTAAGATCCTTTGAAGCAAGCTCTGCAACTCTCTTTCCAGTGTCAACACTTCCCGTAATGGATACTGCATCGATATCCGAGCGTATAAGAGCTTCACCAACTGCCGAGTTACCTATAACAGCCTGAAAAACACTTTCGGGGAACCCTGCATCGGTAAATGCCTCTTCGAGTTTTATTGCAGAGCCAAGACATACACTTGAATGCTTGAGGATTTCAACATTTCCTGCGGTCACAGCAGGAACAGCAAACCGCATCGCCTGCCAAAAAGGAAAGTTCCATGGCATAATTCCTGCCACCACACCTATTGGTTCAAAGCACACAAAGCTTTTACGAAATTCAGTTGGAATCAATTCATCGCGGAGAAATGCTTCAGCCGTTTCCGAGTAATAGTCACACAGCCATGCGCATTTTTCGACTTCTGCAGTTGCCTGGCGGACAGGTTTACCCATTTCTTCTGTGATGAGTTTAGCATATTCACCTTTGTTTCTTCTCATTATTCTGCCCAGATTTCGAGTGAGGCTGCATCTCTCGCCGATGTCGAGATTTTTCCAACCCTTTAGGGCTGAGCGTGCATTCTTGACTTTTTCTCTTATTTGATCATCAGTCATATTTTGATATTTTGCAATAACCTTTCCGGTTGCAGGATTAACAGTCTCAACTATAGTCTCAGACATCAGGTCTTTTCTAGTTTACAAATACCAATATAAATGCAGGCTCAACTAGTTAGCTTGATATTCTGTATCCCGCGGGCAGGATTTGCTCCAAAACAATCGGATCTTGTTTTGTTTGAGCCTGCGACTCTTCGGTTACCGCAAGTTGTATACCCAGTAGGCTGCTTCTCGTGGTTAGCTCTACATCTATTCAGCCAACATCTACAGCCGAAAGCTCTACCAGGCTGAGCTACCGCGGGACAAATTCGTTGCCACACTTATGCTATATAATTGTCACTCAGGTGGGTAAGAATTTAACCATAGGCTAGATTTCAACGATAATGTCGATTTCTATGCAGCTGTCCAATGGAAGACTGCTTACTCCGACAGCCACACGAGCGTGCTTTCCCTTATCTTCAAATATCCGAATCAAAAAGTCTGACGCACCATTCATGACGACAGCGTGTTCTACAAATGAGGGTTCGCAATTGATAAATCCTGACATCTTGACAAATTTCTTGATCCTCTCAAGATCTCCTAAGGCGAATTTTAAATGACTTAATCCATTAATTACACATAGTTCTGCTGCCTTTTTTGCGTCACTAATAGAAATTTCCTTTCCTACCTTTCCTTTAAACTTAACTTCTGTTGGCTGTTTGCTTGGATCTGTTGCAATTTGACCAGAAACGTATGCAACATTGCCTGCGGTAACGACAGGAGAATACGACCCTATTGGTAGTGGTTTGGTCGATAAATTAATTCCAAAAGAGGATAATCTTTGTTCTATCACGACTTGACTAACACTTGACTATTATTAAAATACCATACAGCACAGCCATTGACCGGTTCACAATTTCAGGCCAGCTGATCACATGACATCTACAAGTAAAGGCAACTGGATGTATTGGATCTCTTGACGACGAGCCCATGGGCGCCGTAATTGAATGTCTACTTCAATTTCCCCTTGCTCGCGGCTATTATATCTTTTAGATTTCAGCAAACAAAAACATTAGTTTTATATCACTAATCGGTAAAGTATTTTTGAATGAAACATCCAAAGAGACAACCAAATCAGAAGCTTAACGGGGGCGCTGAGCAGAATAGTGCGCTTCGCAACGGAACAGTGACTTCTATGGTAGGTAAAGGCACGTTTTCCTTAACTTTTAATATAGATGTTGCAACTGCATTGGATTTTGACCACAAGGAAACTTTAAGGTATGAAGTTAGTGGCGACCGATTAATCATCAGAAAGAGCTCAACCTGAAGTATTCGACTTTTCAGCTGAGCTGAAATTTTTTTTGATTCTTGTATCTGATGTGTCAAAGCAAGCGGCCAAATGGGCAAAATTATTTCCTGTAAACTAGAGTTTGTCTTAGGAACCGAAAAGATAGGCATACCCTGGCCGTAGGAAACTTATGGATGGATAGGAAAATTGTTGTTCTCTTATTGACACCTAATGTAACATAGCAATATCCGTCGAATTCAAACCAAGACTCCAATAGTTAGTTCAATTTATCTTCTATGTAGTACAGCTTTCTAGTTGTTCTTAGTGTTATTCTTAGCGAGGATCTCTTTGATATGGCTATTTTCGATTAAATTGTCCAAAAGTTTTTCACGCTCTTCTTTGGGGAGCTCTTCTGATACATCGACGGAATCGAGCACTTTAAACTTCCACTGAGCGTTATTTGCAGCCTCAATGAGTTTTTGAGACTCGTATACTATCTTCCCAAACGCTGTTAGGAAGAGCTTTCCACTCCTGCGCTTTATCAATCCAACTCTTATCATCCTTGATAGTCTGGAATAATACTGCTTGCGGGTTAGGGGTACCTTGGTCCTCATTTCAACGCTATTGACGCGTTCTGATGCAATAGTATTGAAAAGCTTAACAGATTGTTCATCTGATAGACTCTCAAATATTTCTGCGACTGAGTGCACTATTACCGCCTATTATTTTAATCCAATTTTATCTGCTATTAATAGATTTCTTGTACTATATCAGCTAAATTTAGAAAAATTGTCCAGAACATGTCATATCTCCAAATTACACAACCAACCAAAGCGTAGCAGGGACCAAAAAACTTATGACCCATTCAACTTGTCCTTTATCTTCGACCTCGGTTATTGTGTTGATTTATTTTCTTGATGTCATCTTAATCGAAGCATTCAATCACTAACAAATGTAAGACACAGTTTATTGTTGTTGATTTTGCTTTAGGAGTTGTCTAATTCTATAGATATTTCTCTGGCTGACGATGACCGCCACTTACCAAGATGCAATCAACTATCTTTTGCAGTGATTGGAATATCAGAGCGGCCTATCTCGCAGCGTGTTCCCAATGTCTGTAACAAGGTGATCCATCAATTGACGTATCTTTTCCTTGTTTATCACACCTGTGAGGAAGGTAGGTTTTCCGCCACCTCTAGCCCCCAAATAAGAATACTGATTGAATAATTTATTGCAATCAATATGCTCCAAAGACTGTGTTCTTGCGAAAGTCACCGATGCATTCTCTTCATTGTCATTTGGTATATGGGCTAACAAGATTATGGTTCTTTCTTCGGAGTCGGATG
>JALZES010000121.1 GCA_030861915.1 Thermoproteota archaeon | reverse complement strand
ATACGTAATGTAAACAAGAATCGTTTAACTTCATCAGACTTGTGGCTACTATTTTCGGGTTTATCTTCTCTCCCAGTATTTTTAACACAACTATCGGTTTTCTTTTAAAGCTCTGGGTATTCTTTATGAGAGCTAGCAATTCGTCCTGCATGGTTTTATAGTTTATGTCGCTTGTTATTAGCTGTCTACGGTGTTCCAGTTTTATCCAGTTAACCCTAGGTTCGTGTGCCGACATATCTGTCAAAAAAAACCCTTTTTCGACATCTTTTAGGCCGTCACTTGGAGTCAGATCAAGAGAACCAGGATATGCAATAAGTCCAGTGTGTTCTCCTCCAACAAGACTGCTAAATGTTTCTTCGAGGTGGTCATGATAGTGACCCATTGCGTAATAATCAAATCCATTTGGAAGATCTCTAGCACTTAGCTCTCCTGCGAACTTATTGAATTCCACTAATCCCTGGTGCAGTACAAGGATATTTTTTGAATCATGAGTTTCTTTATACTGCATAGCGAGCTGTTGTGTTATCTGAAACTTTTGAAGCATACTTTCCATATTGCTTCTTCTTTCCTTATTGAACCCAAACAATGTCAATTTACCCTCACGTCTAGGCCGGTTATCCTCAAGCCTTTTAGCCAGCCTGATATTGTCAAAGAGATAGGGCACTGGTGTATCTTTTATCCGACTAATATCATGCTCTCCAAGAATAAAATAGACAGGTATAGAAGCTTCTCTGAATCTCTTGAGCTCATTTGCTAGTTTAACTATTGAGGATCCACTTGGTCTTGGAGTATGAAAAATGTCTCCAGCCAAAAGAACCAAGTCTGCATGCTCTGATATAGATTTATCTACCGCTTCTTCGAAGGCATAATAAATATCCTGTTCCCGTTCGGTTAAGTTAAATTGTGCGTATCCAAGATGAATATCGGAAATGTGAGAGATCAGCATAGTGGCTTTTATTACACAGGGCAATACAAATCAATATTATATTTGTCTTTAGTAAATATGACAGCCTCTGTCAAATACCGGAAATGCGCGATCTTAAGACATTAATCCATTACCTGAATCGACGTTTTAATTTCTGAACTTTATAGAACAGAGAATAAACCATGATGCTTTAATATAGTTGTATCAAGCAGTTGCATCATCTAGGATTATTGATATTTACAAATTATACCACTTGTTAACCCTGACAAGATGCCTATCCTGTTCCCCCATCAAGTATCAAATAGACATTTGCGTCCGTCACTCTTATACGTCCAATTTGCAGAGGTGTATATATTACATCTTATGACTCACTCATGATCAAGTGAATACTCTGTCGAGATGTCCTTTTTCATTTGCTATCTTAATTTCGTGTGCGATTCTTCTTCCCATGCTCATCGGTTTCTCGTATAATAATTCAGAATACGGAGAGCCATTAATGTAGAGGTTGGTTCCTGCAACAATTCTCGCCGAAAATTCAAACGCTGTAAAAACTCCTTCTCTGTCATACACTCCTTCGAGACAAAAAGGTCCTGTCATTCCGGGAGGCACAAGTTCTTCAGAAGCTTTTACGAAGCGTTCTCCCATATTATAAACCTCTTCTAGTAACGATTCTCTCAACACAAGAGGAATATTACCAATAACATTGTATGATGGTTCGAGATTTACAGAAAGTTGTTGTCTAGCAGGAATTCTGCCTATGCTATCGATGATAGACTCGTACCTTATGTCTGCACCCAAAAACTCAACTTGCTTGTTTACTGGAGAATAAAAAAACTGCAGATATGTCGGGACGCCGACAACATACTCTTGGATGAATAATTCATCTTCTCCTTTTATACGTCTCTGATTCAGTAATGATTCGGCATTTTCTTCAAAACTTTTCTTGTCCCATGCCAAAAAATATCCTCGGCCTCCTGCTGCCCCATGTAATTTGACGATGCATAGCTTATCAATATCATCTTTGCTTTGAATTAATTTTGGTGTGGTTAACCGTGACGCGTTCATCAATTTCTGTTTAAGAATTCGATCAGACTCCCACTGAAGGATCTTCCTGTTTCCAAAAATTGGTATAGAAATATCTTCAATTTCTGAATAAGTAAAATAAGCAATCATAGTCCCATGAGGGACAATGATGGATTTGACATCCTGAAGATGCTGCTGGCATCTCTTGTCCAACGCCTCCTTATGCTGTTTTATGGTTAAGATTTCGTCGATAAATTTAAAGCGCCTGTAGAGACCGAGTCTTTTTTCCTCACAAATTAGCAGTGTGTCAAAACCTTCGTCTTTCGCACCTTTGAGAATTTGGAGCGCGCTGTGTGATCCAAGCGTGGCTATCGTTCTTGGCTCCTCTAGAGTGATCCTGTCAACCAAATCAGTGACATGGATAGATTCAAGGGTGATTAAAATACTTCGTATTTAGCATAACAAACGAGCAACAGGGAGGGATGAATATAAAATTCGTTTGTACCATAGGAAATAATTTCCGAGCAAGAAACCTTCGGCGATCTTCACCGGATCTAGATAATCTTAGTCATAAGGCTTGCATTATCCTTTCTTTATTGGACTATCAAAAGTATTCAGATCTATTGTCTTCCGCCGCCAAAAGTTACGAACTCAGCTATCAGTTTGATTATGAAACCCACTCCTCCTACTGCGCCGATACTAAGGAG
>JALZES010000017.1 GCA_030861915.1 Thermoproteota archaeon | reverse complement strand
TTTTTTCTAATTCGTTTACAGTCGATCCTCCCTTCCCGATTATAACCGGAGCAATATCTTTGTTGACCTTAATTTGGACCCTATCCTTTGAGATTATCTTTATTTCTGCTTTAGGGTCGAATCTTCTTATTGTGTCCCTTATTTTAGACTCTGCCAACGTTCTTATGGCATCTTCGCTCGGCGTCAAGTCTGCGACGCTAGATGTGGGAACCACTATATTTTCTTCCCCGTAGGTATATATCTCGTATTCTATTTGTCCTGTATCAAAATCTCGTACTTCTATGACTGGTCGAGCTAGGTCGCTCTCAGTCATACCGGTAGGAACTCTTATCGTTAATGATATCCCATAGACTTTGTTAATTGAGCCGTTTTTTACAAACACTATTGTGTCTAATATGTGAGGGATCATCCCAAGTTCTATTTTTCCGATAAACCTCTGCACCGCATCTAGCGGACTGCTTGCGTGTACGACCCCCACCATTCCTACGCCCGCCAGTCTCATATCTGAGAAGACTAAGAAGTCATTGGTTCTTCTGACCTCGTCAAAGACGGTGTAATCAGGCCTAACCATGAGGAGAATGTCGACAGCCTTTTCGAATGTACCCTCGAGAGGACCGTACTGGGTTATGTCCGGAGAAACTTGCAAGTCTCGTGGGGATTCGAATGTCTTGACTATTTTCCCGCGTTGTGCATAAAACTCAGCGATGCTGCTTGCAAGCGTACTCTTCCCTGAACCTGGTGAACCGGCAATTATTATTCCTTCAGCGCTTTCGGATAGCCTATCCATTAGCTTTTCGCTAATACCATAATCGCTCAATGACAGCTTTACTATGGGTCTTACTATTGTTATTTCAATGGCTTCAGAAAATGGGGGTCGTGTTATTGCAATTCGGAAAGCGCCTAGTTGCACAACGACCGCACCTTTTCTACTAATTTCGATGGAGCCTCCCCTTGACATCTTGGCTATCTCCACCACCTGATTTGCCATTTCGTCTAGCCCAGCGTAAGACATTTTTTCTTCTGAAAGTTGCAATAGCTCAAAGTTCCCAGGTTTCCCACGCTTGGCCAAGGCAGCCACTCCTTCCTTTAGGTGCACACTCATTGTGTTGCCATCAAAGAATCTCTCAAAATTAAGATGATTGCCGGACTCCATGGGTCTTACCAGCTCGGAGTTTATCCCTTGAGCTGCAGCCACTAGGTGCTGAACATAGTCTGCGGTTAGAAGTGTCGCGTCATTTTCACTAGCAACATCCGTTATGATTGAATCAATCCTGCCCCTCTTCGCAAGTCGAATATCATTGATAGTAGGCATTTGGCCCTTGAACCGAAGTAACACCCCTCTGGTGCCGCAAAGTCCTCTTATTTTTCTTATTTCGTCCAAGCCGACGACTCCCTGTTCCCTTTTGTCAGAGGCCTGTGATCGCAGTTCGTCCAAAACGGCAATAGGAACTATGATTTCGTCTCCGTTTTTTATTTCATCATTTTCAAGCTTCGGACCAACTTGTCTTCCGATCACTACGCTTGTGTCAAGAACATACTTCTTCTTGTCCAACCAAATTTATCAGTGCTTCACACAAATAAAGCATTTTGATGCTATCCTATAAGCACTTTGACAATATTCGAAAAAGGAAAGAATCAAAATATGTTAGATATCATTCCCTATAGCCTTGGACAGAAAAATTTTTCAGGCACTCTGCAATGAGATCGTTTCGGCTGATCCCGCCATTAGATTCACCGGCATTTCTGATGAGGACGGTGAACTCCTGGCCTTTTCTGAGAGAAAAAACCTGAACCCTCTGCTGACGCCAGAAGAAAGAGCCCAATATGCAATCACGGCGGCTACAAGACAGTACACAAGACTCCGATGGGAGTCTCATCTGGGAAAGATCAACTATGCTTCGTCACATTATGCAAAACTGATAAGAGCTACAATCCCCATAACCGACGACAACAACAGGCTTGCTTTTGTGTTGCTGATGTCCTTCGACGTCGGCACAGCAAACTATCATAAAATTATCATTAAGCGTGTGATTCCACTGGTGAAAAGTTATCGCAAGTACCTAATTGCTAGATGACAGACAGGCAAGACAAGATTTACCTATTGTTTTGCTGATATGCCTCCATCTACAGTCATCACAACCCCTGTAATCCAGTTTGCATCACCGGAGCAGAGATATGACACGGCTCCAGCAATATCTTCTGCGTTGCCGATCCTCCGCAACGGAAAAGTAGATTCAAGAATCGTCCTGGCCTCTTCGTCTTCCAGATAAGGTTCAATGCTTTGGGTACGGATAGTGGATGGTGCTATACAATTGCAACGTACTCCGTATGGCCCGTATTCTACTGCTATGCTCCTTGTAAACATTATGACCGCTGCCTTGGTGACGCCATAAACCGATAGGGGGACTCGCGGTATGGCTCGAATTCCTAGCAAAGAGGAGATATTTACAATATTACCAGCCTTTGCTTCCATCATAATGGGTAGAACTGATTTTGTCGTTCGTAGCGTACCAACTAGATTAGTTCCTATCAACGGAGCCCAGTCATCTTCACTCATAAGGTGGAATGGTTTAGGCTCGTTTATGGTCCCTGCGTTGTTAATCAAAATGTTAATCCTATCGAAGGTGGACAAGGTTTGCTCTATTACATTGACCACGTCTGTCTCTTTAGTTATATCTGCTTTAATTGCAAGTAGTCTGTTTTCGTCGTCGAATTCCCGGGCAAACGAATTTAGCCTAGTCAGGTCTCTCCCTACGATTACTATTTTTGCTCCATCAGCATACAACCGCTTCGAAATGGCTCGCCCGACTCCTCCACCAGCCCCTGTTACAATTGCTACTCGATCATTTGCATTCATTGATTTCTGAAAGTTCATCTCCTTTTAATATAAACAGATTTTTGTAGCCGTCGAGATCATTCGTAAACAACCCTTTTAACCCCGATGTAATGGATTTACAATATAATTCTATGCCCTCTAAGGATGCTAACGCCTTCGAAATCCAGGATCCGACGACAATTGGAATCATAGGAGGAGGGCAACTTGGCAAGATGATAGCACAGGAAGCAAAACGGATGTCGATGAAGGTCGTGATTCTCGATCCACAGGAGCAGTGTCCTGCTTCCTGTGTAGTCGACGAGCAAATCATCGCTGACTTCAAAGATCAGGCCGCGATAGAGTGCCTGGCATCCAAATGTGATGTGCTAACCTACGAAATCGAGCTTGCTAACTCATATGTCCTCGAAGAGTTAGAAGCAAAGGGAAATGACATAAATCCATCACCACAGATACTGCGAATTATACAGGATAAACACAAGCAGAAAACCTACTTCAAAGAAAATAACATCCCTTTGCCAGATTTCCAGCTCTTAGACAGAACAACCGATCCGAAAGGATTGGTCTCTACCTATGGCTTACCTCTTTTGGTAAAAGCATGCGTGGACTCCTATGATGGTAGAGGCAATACCTTGATACGCTCTCAAAACGAACTGCTTAAATGGTTCAGTCAAATTAATGGAAAAAAATACATGGTCGAAAGAATCATCAACTTTAGGAAAGAATTATCCGTGATGGTCGCCAGAAATAAAAGTGGTCAACTCGAATCCTTTCCTGTTGTAGAGAACATACATAAAAACAGCATTCTAGAGACAACAATTGTCCCGGCTAGAGTTCCAAAGGCAACTCGACAAAAGGCAAGAAAGATAGCCGAAAAAGTAGTAGCTGCTCTTGGTGGTTCGGGGATATTTGGAGTCGAACTATTTCTTACAGTCGACGGCAGAATATTGGTAAATGAAGTTTCTCCTAGACCCCATAATTCTGGTCATTACACGATTGAGGCCTGCTCAATATCCCAGTTTGAACAGCATCTTCGGGCTATTCTCAATTTACCCTTATCCAAGCCTCGGCTCCTCTCCAAAGTAGCAATGGTTAATATTCTCGGTCCGTCACACAGTAAAGGGCCTTATATAATAAAGGGACTAAATGATTTATTTTCGATACCAGGAGCTAAGTTGCACCTCTACGGCAAAAGGACGTCTATGCAGAACAGAAAACTCGGTCATATAACCGTCACCGCTGCCACAACGGATCGTGCTCTCAGACGAGCCAAGCAAGCAAGAGAGTCCCTGACCCTGGAGACGTCGTGATCTTTTTAGGGAAGTAAATTGGCCTTGGCCCGCGTTCTCGTTGCTGTTGTAATGGGTAGCGA
>JALZES010000090.1 GCA_030861915.1 Thermoproteota archaeon | reverse complement strand
TTACGTTATATGCCTTTTCAAGTAATGATCTGTTTGATTTAGATCCCGTAAAGGCCAAGGCCAGTGCATCCATCACTGTAAAATCTGCTATTCCTAGGCGCAAAGTACCCATAACAAATTTCATAATATATCTGCTTTCACGAGGCTCGGTATCATTAAGTATGCTACTCAGAAGTCTTAGTTTTGATTCTTGAGATCCCGGGCCTGTCGTTTTGGAAATTTTTTCTAAGGTTGAAAAGACCCTTTCCACGGTCATTGTGTCGGATATCAAGGTGGTTTGATTCCTTAATTTCATTATCTGTCCCGCCGCATCGCCGATATCACCGGTGGACTGGTAAGCCTTCTCAACCAAAGAAACAGACGAGCCAGAAGAATAAGCAATAGCGCGAATAGCCATTTTTTCAGCCAGTCCTAATTCCAAGGATTCGTAATCAGGCGCTAATTTTCCTTGGATGAGGTACACAACCTTATCAATGATTTCCCCCGGTGTCTTCTTAAATAAATCAACGAGGTTGCCGGTAAGACTTATTCGACTCGTTGTTTTCTCCATTTGCTCAAATGTATCGATAAGTAGCGAAAGATCCAATTATTCAAATTCAACTTAGATGGCTTTCACTCATTAAAGTTTCCCATCTATTTACAACTGAAGCAAAGACCTGGAATAATTGGATGTACACCTAGACCTAAATGTACACCTAGACCTAAATCACTGGGTAGCCTTCATTACCTAGTCGCTCTTAATATTTTCTTTTCTTTGACGAAAACCTTTGGCTTCATTGTCTCTACTTATATTGGGGGATAACTATAAGACCGAAATTGGCATGCTATATAGAATCATTGGCCTATAAGTCAACCTTATACTTGTGCTATTGTTATCCAAAATAGCAGTCGCAGATATCTGAGAATTATATATGAATTCGAAGAGAAAAAACTATAGAAACGCCCAGGTAGTCTCGTTGCTGCTAGCCAGGGTATTTTATTCTGCTAATTGGTTCAATATTGCGGCTATTTTTTTCCTTATAGCATTGGACCTAGAACAAGATATTTCTAGGCTTGGTCTAGTAACAGCGAGTTTTATCATTGGCGTAGGTATTTTCCAAGTGCCTGCTGGCATTTTGGCAGCGAAATATGGTGCAAATAAAATAGCTGTGTTTGGAATTTTGCTTGCGTCGTTCTGCGCCCTTCTTACCGGTGTTTCAAATACCATTCTTCAAATAGCTATTCTAAGATTCGTTGTTGGCATGGGAATGGCATGCTTTTTTGGACCGAGCGTAATACTGATCTCAAAGTACTTGGGCAGGCAGTCTGAAGGTCTAGGTATAGGCTTGATCAACTCGGCACACGCCATAGGCGGAATTATAGGTATCTTTGGATGGGTGATATTAGCCCAACTTTCTGGTTGGAGGTCAAGCCTAGTTATTGGAGGAGCACTTGGTTTGGTTACAGGTCTGGTATTAATTATATCGGTTCTAGTGTCAAAACCGAAGATCAAATCGCAAGACGATAGTTTAACTCTTCAAAATGAAGTGGCTGACCCAAATATAGCAACTGAATTTCCTGAAAATGGAGCCGGAATAAGCCTATCAGGATTACGACGCACAATATTTAATAGATCTCTAGTCATACTAGGTCTAACTTTACTTTCCTTTCAGGCAGGATCCAGTATCATCCTGACTTTTGTTGTCTACTACCTAGGAGGTAGCCTGAAAATAGATTTCACCGTTGCAGGTTTTATAGGAAGCCTGAATTTAATAATAGCGCTCCTGTTTTCTCCGATATTTGGCCGTGTATACGACAGGACAAAAAAAGCTAAGAGGATTTTGATTATGTCTGGTCTTGCTGCCGCGTTTAGCATTTGGGGGATGTCAGTTCCCTCAGTCTTTGTCATAATCCCTTCGATGATTGTTTCAGCAATATTTCTTTCTGCTGGATTTGTTATAGTTTATGCTGAGGCAAAGAGGACAAGTGGTATTCAGCACCTTGATCCTCAGTACCAAACATTAGCCGTAAGTTTTGTAAATGGTATTTCGCTGTTTGGTGCTTTTTGGATTCCGGTTCTTTTCTCACTTACAGTGGACCATTTTGGATTTTCCTTTGCATGGCTTCTAGGAGGCCTGATTGTGCTCATATTCATTTTGCCGGCATTCAAATTAAAGTAAAGTAATGATCCCATCACAGAAGATATCTTTTTCTAAGATGGTAGCATACCTGCTAGTAATTATTTGTAATTCTCCAATATGTGTTTGTCAAGTGCTACCCAAAGTCGTGAGCCGAAATGTTGTTATTCTTTTCTTGTATATGATCCCTGTGTTTCCCATAACCAGCCAAGTCATTGTCCCAATTTTTATCCTAGTTTCTTTAGTTGGCTTATCCTTTGCTTATGTGGGATCCATCTCTAATTCTTCCTTGCCCATCTCGTCTCCAAACCAGGGTCAGCCATGGCTTGGCATAGCAGCTGTGGAAGTGTCTCCACAAATTTCAAAGGAGATCGGGCTAGCGGAATCATCTGGACTTCTAGTATTGGAGGTTGCTCCCGGGAGCCCTGCGGATAAGGCCGGAATAAATGGTGGTGATAATCTAAAAGTTATAGATGGGGTAGAGATTCCTATCGGAGGCGACGTAATTATTCGCTTGGACGGTAATCCTATTAGAGACCTCAATGATTTCCGAAACTATTTGGGGAACAAACAGGTTGGAGACAACCTGCAGTTCACTTTGGCCACAGCAGATGACAACATCAGAAATGTCGACGCAAAATTAGAAGCCAGACCTGCATAGGAAACAAGCCTTAGTTTTGCCTGCCTCTTTATTTGAATTTGTCCAGATCTAAACCTGTATCCAGAACAATATAAGTCCTATTTGCGCCGCTGCAAAAAGCCGGTATATAGCAGTAGCACGTGTATGAAAGATTACTCTGTTTGATCGTTACTCTCTTATCAACGAATAGCTAGCTTATCTTCTCGACATTGGTTGTCTCATGAAGGTTAGAAGCTCCGCCAGCCTTGTTTATAACAGATACTTTATCTTTGATTTTATCGCCCTTAATTAGCATGTCTTTGATTTCATAGTTATCTATTAGGGTGTCAACAATTTTCGTGTACTCTTCTCTAGGAAGCTCGTTAGATATGCCTATTGAATCAAGCGCCTTTAGTTTCCAATAGATATTGAATGCGTTCTCAATTGCCTTTTCTGAGTCATAGACGACCTTACCAAATGCAGTCAAAGAATACCGCCCTCGTTTTCTCTTGATCAATCCAGCCTTAGTCAGGCTAGATAGCCTTGAATAATATTGCTTGCGAGTAATCTTGGTTTTAGCCAGCAGGTCGTCGCCCTTTTCGCCTCCACTTGATGCAGCGATAGAATTGTAGAGATCAAGTGACATATTGTCGGATATTGATCTCAGGACTTTGGCCACCGAGCCAGATTTTGACATATATGCTAAACTATTCATACTCATACCGTATTATAGTTCTTTTGGATGCTAGTCCTCTAGTAAGGGAAAATGGTCAAAGAATAACGAGATAATGCATCAAGGCTGGCATGTATTCTTACTCCAAATTGCAATAGATGCCTTTCTATTGCTCAGGGTTTCTAACCTTTTCCTTTTTGATGTTCCAAAAAGATTATAGTAGCAACCACGACACCGATAATAAGATAAAATATTGGTTGAGCGATAATTCGAACCAATAAATTCAGATACATTAAGAATAAACCTAGATAAGGAACAGAATAATCAACCTTACCGATGTAATTATCCACTGTAATAGGGTAGTCGATTCCTCGGATAGACAAAGGATTCGCATCACCTTTAGCTCTTATTACTCTTTGACCCTTTGAATCGATACTAATCTCCTCAACCCTATGAACGATCGTTCTTTTGCCTTCTTCAGGCTCGCCTGGCTGCGAAGATACCTCGAAGACAATGATGTCGCCTTTTTCCAGGTGGACAAATGAAGAACTTGTGACACTATTGCCATTATCAATTATGACAATATCTCCAGTGTTTAGACTTGGAATCATACTGTCGCTAACAACTACATAGAACTTGTGACTTGATGCAACAATTGCCATAATTACCATCGAAATACCTGCACATGCTATTGTAGCTAATAGCTTTTTCCTATTTTTTCTATCTGAGAATAGCATTGGGAGATTTTCAGTAACAATAACGCAACTCTGAGCAAAGACATTAAACTTTTTGCTTGTGTGTGAGAGGCATATGCCTCTCTGACCGAACTTCGAATGATGCTCCAAGGAGAGTTTGGAAAATTTGCTCTTGTTTTCTCGGCGACGAGATCGCAAGGAGATGGCTGGTCGGCTGAGAATTTATTGCACAGAGATAACTTGAATATAACGATAATAGAAATATAAAAAAAGACAAAAAAAGGGATTGAGACGGCACTAAATAGTAAAGGGAAGGCTATTTAGATCCTAGCGCCTGCGCGTGCCTACCTCGTTTAGTAAGCCATCGGTTATACTTTCGCCTTCTGTTGTCTCGAAGATCACTGCCGGTGAGGGCGTGAATATGTATGCCGTACTGATTCCCATCGCAAACATCATTGCGATAAATACTGTTGCTATTATTGCATTATTCATGATTCCTTCAAAGAGTAAGGGTAATTTTTTTGTTCCGGACTAAAAATGGTCATAATTTCTACGTTTCCGAAAGAATTTTGGGATACCTCATTGTTTTCCCTATTCCGGTACTCTTGGCACGAAAATCCAATATTAGAAATTGTTA
>JALZES010000054.1 GCA_030861915.1 Thermoproteota archaeon | reverse complement strand
CTACTATGTCACCTGGCCTGAGTTCTTTCTTCAGACTCCCCACAACTGAGGGAGATAGTATTCTTGTCACCCCAAGTTCCTTCAGGGCCCATAAGTTTGCACGGCTGTTTATCTTATGAGGTGGGATTGTATGCTTCCTACCATGTCGTGGTATAAAGGCAATAGGAGTTCCAAAGCAGTCACCGAGGGTTACTAGATCAGAAGTTTCTCCGTAAGGAGTATCTACCTTAACTCGCTTGCTATATTTGAAAAAATTAGAATCATACAACCCGGTCCCCCCAATGATTCCAATTTTTGCGTGATGCTTATTTGGCATTAGTCATACACTACCAGAGAGCAAACATCGTATCCTAATTCCCTTATCTTTGTTGCTCCACCTAAGTTAGCAAGCTCTACAACGAATGCAAATCCGACGACTTTCCCTCCTAACTGCGATACCAGTCGCTCTGCTGCTATGGCAGTTCCCCCCGTTGCGACAAGATCATCGACTATTAGCACGCTTTGGCCTTGTCTAATCGAATCTTTCTGAACTTCCATTATCGAATTGCCATATTCGATATCATAGGGTTGCTTAAGTGTTTGTCCAGGAAGCTTACCGGCCTTCCGGATCAAAATTAATCCCTTGCACATGGCCAGTGCCAAAGCAGTCGCTACAATAAATCCTCTTGATTCTATTCCAATTATATAGTCTATAGTGTACGTACGTAGTTGGTCACAAAATTCTTGGGATATGTATCTCAAAGCCTCGTGCCTTCTAAAGACAGGATTAACATCTCTAAACAAGATGCCTTTCTTCGGAAAGTCAGGGAAAGTCTTGATTATCTTGGTCAGGTCCAAATTATTCGTGCTCATGTTATTCAAGGAATATTTGGTCATAAAAAAGATTGTGAATGAATATTGTTATTCAAGTATTTTCGATCAAAGGAAGTACCTGTTTATGAAAACAAATAGAGTAGCATTGTGCCTTTCACAAAAATAGTTATAATTCTCTAGGCAGAATCATAAAAAAAGGGTAATTTCTCCAAGACAATGTCTCGATATTTAATTATCAAGGGTACATTAAGTCATCTAAATATTCCAATATTTGTCCAGCTCATTTCTATTTTCTGGAACAGAAGTAAAGGAAGCAAGTATATAGACGAGCTAATCGACAGCAGCTGAAGGACAGAGGTACTGGAGAAGCGTTCTTTTTACTACTGCCAATTTCGATAAAGGACTATCCACATCATAAGAGGTATTCGGCATTAATTTGCCAGCTATAAGATCATACGGTTCAAAAATTGGAGTATCGTGGAGCAATCTTTTGCTTTCAAATATACTTGTAAATTTAGATGGTTTAACATATGAGTCGGAATTTTTCAAGCCTTTATCATGTAAAGTAGCTCTGAATCCGGCTTCAAGATTATCGCTTTTGTTTGGTTTGCTTTGAATAGAAGGTCTTCTAATTAGTCTATTGGATAATGTACTAGTGGGCAGAATCGACCTGGACTTCTCCCAATTATGTATTCTGGAATCTCAACAATCATGCTTTGATTAGAATGAAGATTAAAATTGTGTCTGAGTGCACTGATCCTTCATGTAAAAGTTCGTGAACAGATTGCACAGACATAATGGTGGTAATCTCATCTCATCTATTAAGTAATTAGTAAACATGACATTTAATGACGTTACTATATGGGATAACGCACATAATATTATCAACAGTATTCGTAAATTTCAGTATTACACAGCGCGGCGCTTAGCAATAATATACCGCTAGGACATTCTTCATTCGGATCAATTCTTTTCTTTTGAAAATTTAAAAAGTACTGCCTGGTAGTCTAATAAGTATATCTTCAAAACGAATCTTCCTCGACGGCAGGTTGTGTGATAAGCATCAACATTAAGGTACTCAATGGCTGGTTCACATTAAAGAAACCAGAGCTTTGAGACATCTCTGTTGATCCTTATTTCTTTATAGAGTATTCTGATCGTCTAAATTGTTAAATTTTCTTATAAATTTCTAATAAGATATAAATAATATCTTCGTCATATTTACTTATTATGCCTATTAAAAATGGGGCCGAATATATCGAAAGCCTCAGAGGGAGGGATATGAAGGTATATTTATTTGGTGAACTCATAAAGGAGCCTGTTGACCACCCTATGATTAGGCCGTCAATTAATGCCGTGGCAGAAACCTATGATATCGCAAATAATGAACCAGAAATTGCTTCCTCTCATTCCTCTCTTACCGGAATAAAAGTCAACAGATTTCTTCATATTGCCGAAAGTGCCGCTGACTTGGTAAATCAGAACAGAATGCAGAGAAAGCTCGGTCAGCTTACTGGTACCTGTTTTCAACGCTGTGTGGGAATGGATGCGCTTAATTCCCTTTATTCAACAACTTATGAAATTGACAGCAAGTATAGTACAGGCTATCATAAACGTTTCGTGGAATTCGTTAAGGAGATTCAGACCGAAAATTCTGTTATTGGAGGTGCAATGACTGATGTCAAAGGAGACCGGAGTCTATCTCCTTCTCAGCAAGCTGATCCTGATCTTTTTGTCCACATAATAAAGAGGGACGAGAATGGAGTATATCTAAGCGGCGCCAAGGCGCATCAGACAGGTTGTATCAATTCTCATTGGATTATAGTAATGCCGACCATGCGACTCAGACAAGAAGATAAGGAGTACGCTGTGGTAGGTGCTGTGCCAGCTGATGCCAAAGGCATCACTTATATTTATGGCAGGCAGTCATGTGATACCAGAAGTATGGAAGCTGGGGACTTGGACGCAGGTAACGCGAAATTCTCCGGACAAGAGGCAATGATAATTTTTGATAATGTATTCATCCCCAAGGAACTTATCTTCATGGACGGCGAAGTTGAATTTGCGTCCATGCTTGTGGAACGCTTTACATGCTACCACAGGAGAAGCTATGTGTGTAAAACTGGCCTAGGTGATGTCCTAGTTGGCGCAGCCGCAGCAATTGCAGATTATAACGGTGTAGACAATGCATCTCATATAAAGGACAAGCTTGTCGAGATGACGCATCTTAATGAAACTATATTCGCAGCAGGTATTGCTTCATCCTATCAGGCTCACAAGACGTCGGCTGGGAACTACCAAAATGATGACATGCTAGCAAACGTGTGCAAGCACAATGTTACAAGGTTTCCCTACGAAATAGGCAGACTCGCACAGGACATTGCTGGTGGACTGATGGTTACTATGCCCTCAGAAAAAGAGTTCAGAAGTCCAGAAACAGGTCCTCTACTAGATAAGTATCTAAAAGGGAGAAAAGGGGTTTCAACTGAGAACAGAGTAAGAATACTGAGACTCATTGAAAACATGACGCTTGGCAGGAACGCTGTTGGATATCTCACAGAATCTATGCACGGTGCAGGGTCGCCACAAGCCCAGAGAATACAAATCGCTCGCCAAATGCAGTTAGAGTACAAGAAACGGTTGGCAAAGAATCTAGCAAGTATTGAAGAAGGCGAAGCAGGCGAACTTAATAAGGAACAATCAGAATATTTCGACAAAATCTTTGGGAAGACCTAGCTTTCCTAAGGCCTACTACAAAACGAATAATTATGAGTTAACTGTTTTATTGTTATATTAGAGGTCGATTCGTTGACTGGAAATTGGACAGATATTGAAGACTTGGCAGGAAGAGGTCTCAGAATTATCACCGATAAAGGAAAAGGCGGCATAGTCCAATCCAAGCTCTGGAAGGAGCTCGAACTTAATAGTAGGGATGGTTCTCGGCTTGCCGCTTCCCTTGAGAAACGCTCGCTTATAAGAAGAGTAAGATTTTTCGAAAATGGAAGGTGGACATATAGGCTTCTTCCTATCAATCTTCCTATCAGTATGGAATGTATTGAATCTGCGCCTTGTCTCAGTTGCCCCGGTGAGCATATGTGTTCGATTGATAGCTTATATAGCCCTCAAAGTTGCAGCCTGGTTGAAGATTGGATAACTGTGTCCTTCCATGAGAGGAAACAAATCACACAGAAACTTGAAAACCAGACATATCAAAATCCCAGAGAGGCGCGGTCGGATAAATCCAAAAAAAGGAAACTTCCAGCCAGGATCCCGAGAGGAAATATGAAAACTGAGAAAGGCCATAAGTTAAAGTGGCAGCGAAGGAGATGATGTTCGTCGCCTGCCATCTCGTCTATAGAAAGTATCGGTATAATATGCTAAACAAAGGTTTTCGTATTTCAAGGTTCGCAGGGATAAAAAATAATTCTAGTCGTCGCAACCTTGACCAGAGGTTTGTAGCAGATCACTAAACTCGTACACGCTAAACTGAGTTGGAGAATTAAATCAGACAGGACTGGATGTTTTCTTCGATGAAATTAATTGATGCTAAGAGGGACTATTATCGCAGGTTATCAAAAGAACAAGGTTACAGGAGCAGGTCAGCATATAAACTGCTTCAGCTCAATAAGTCATATTATATCCTAAAACCAAAAAGTATTGTAGTAGACCTAGGATGTGCTCCAGGAGGATGGCTTCAAGTCGCGAAGATGGCTGTAACTAAAGGCAAGGTTATCGGAGTAGACATTCAAAAAGTCCCAACACTAGAAGGTGTGACAATTTTGCAAGGCGACATTGAGGATACTCATACAATTAGCTCACTCGTACAAATCCTCAATGGTAAGGCAGATACCGTGCTATCAGATATTTCTCCCAGCGTCAGCGGAATTTGGAGTGTTGATCATGCTAAACAGATCTCCTTAAGTAAAAGCAGTTTGAATGTTGCCAAACAAGTACTGGTTAGAGGTGGTAATGCTATACTCAAAGTATTTGAAGGAGAGCTTCTGAAGGAATTCAAGAAAGAGATAGAAGAATGTTTTGACAAGGTACTTCTGACAAAGCCGATGGCAAGTAGACAGCAGAGCAGCGAACTCTATATGGTGTGCCGTGGATTCGGGTATAACCGATAAGGCCTGATACCGATGCAGGATTTGGAATTCAGGTTGATCCAGTTGAGTTAATACATTATCGTTACTCGGGGATGACTCTTTTTCTTAAACTAGAAATCGTTCTCGTCGTAAAGCAATCGAAGTTCTTCAAGACTCAGCTTGGCACCAGATTGCAATTTCTTCCTAGCTAACTCTTTTGCTTTGGATATATTCGTATCATGAACTGGTCGAATTTGTTCTTGTCTCTGTCTCCTTCTTTGGTCTGCTGCCAGGTCCATCTGTGCGTTTAATTTCTCCAATTGTAAGGACGTATCATTGTATTCGGATAGGTAACCAGAGCGTTCTGCGACAATTTGGTGCTTGCTATCAAACGAAGTCTGAATTCTCTTTTTGCATCGGGAGATTTCTTGTTGTAGAGACTGACTCTCATCGTTTAGTCTCAAAAGTGAATTGGTGGTGAGTTCGGAGTGACTCTCTAGTTGCTGGAGCTGGGCCCTAATTGTTCGGAAGGCCTTTATTGCTTCTATCTTCATTGTAGCATCTCTTATTATTGAAAGTATCAGATCCTTCTCTCTTGTGCTACGATATTTTCCCTCATGAATCAGAGATTCGTTAACTTTAACAACGTGCAACAGTGAATCCTCTGTTTCTCGTGGTAACCGATTTTGCATTATACCGAGGAAATTCTTTGATTGGCTGATCTTTTCACTAAGAGCGAGCAATTCAGCATTAGCGGCCTTAATGTCCATTTGATTGCGCTTGGATTTCGTTATTAAACCGTAAAGTGCTGTTTTTTCTTCGTATATTTGTTGATTAATCCTTGGAAGTTTGTTTGTATCAATATTAATGATATTTTGAGTAGTATTCCTAAGAGATGATGAAAGCTTACGTTTTAAAAGAACCAAATCATTCCATCCTAAAGACACTATGTTGGGAACTGGATTGTCATCCAATTTTGGCAATATAATCTTCCTAGCTCACAACCTAAAGTATTTCGCAGAATAAAAATATATGGCTCCTTCGAGTTTTTGCGTGTTGTGCGTTGCTCGTCTGTAATTGCTTGAGTATTGCAATAACATAAACCATATCAGCTCATCCTGACTATTATTAGACTCATTCGACTAACAGTGCCCACGTGTTGGTCTTAGAAAATCATCAGGATTGCCGAGGCTGGACCCGCTTTGTAGCAGGACCTAAATTGAATAGGATTAGGATCAATAATCGAAATACCTAATCTTCTGTTGAACAACAAGATGGCTTATGCTAATACATAGCCTGGCTCTGGTATGCTGTGCAGTTAAGTTTTCCAGCAAGCGTTGTTGTCCTATAACCAGTTATCTACCAAGAGACTCGCAATAAGATTAACTAAATTGTTGAAAATCGAAAAAATTCATCGAAGAAATCTTTTCTCCATTTCGAGTAATACCTGTATTCGGCCACAACGTCGTATGTAATCCGACAGTTTTCTCTGAGCTCTCCCGTCCTTTATGGCGTCTCGAGCAAGCTCTACTCCCTCTCGAAAGTTTGCGGATGCCTTTGCAATGACCAATGCAGCCGATGCATTTAAAATTGCGATATCTTGTTTTTGCCTGTCGGCTACCCCGTAGATCACCCGCAATGTCTCTCCTATAGATTCCTCCTTAGAATGCACTGTCAAGTTTTCTAGTTTGGCGAGTTCTATTCCTACTTCACGAGGATGAAGACTAGTGTGTTTTACTTCCTTTCGTCTTACCCAGGTAATATAGTTTTCACAAGTATTGGAAAGCTCATCTAGTCCGTCCTTTGAATTGACCAACATTATATTTTCCGTATCTGATTGCTGCAGTGCGAGTGCTAAAGTTTCAATCATTTTAGGCTCAGGAGCGCCTATTAATTGTCCGCTTAAGTTAGTGCACGGGTTGCTTAGCGGACCAATAATATTAAAAACGGTTCTGATTCCAATTGCTCTTCTTGCCGACGCGACATTTTGTAAGGCGGGATGAAACTTCGGAGCATAAAGAAAACCCAATCCGGTATGCTCTATTGCCCCAAGTATATCTGGGATTGGGCATTCTAGGTTAAGTCCAACTTGTTCCATAAAATCCGCACTTCCACAGATGCCTGAGGCCGACCTGTTACCATGTTTGGCTACTTTTGCTCCTGCCGAGCTAGCAATTATTGCAGATGCAGTACTAATATTAAACGTATTTATCCGGCCACCCCCCGTCCCACAGGTGTCAATCAATAGCCCTCCAGTTCTCGGAGTAATCCTAATTGCATGCTTTTTGATTATCTGCATCATTACCTTAAGTTCATATGGTGTTTCTCCCTTCATACGAAGGGCTATCAGAAAGGATGCGATAGAGGCCTCTGACGCTTTGCCCTGCAGTATTAGACTCAACGCATAAACTATCTCGTCATCGAAAAGCTCTTTTCTAGAAACTAGCTTTTGGATTATTCGAGGAAAGTCTTGCATCGAAACTCATTTTTTTAACATATTTATAAAATTCTGAAGTATCTTCGGACCGAATGCCGTTAGAACTGACTCAGGATGAAATTGAACGCCTTCTATTTGGTATTGTTTATGTCTTACTCCCATCACTTCGCTGTCATCGAGAGCCCTAGCGGTTACTTCCAGACAATTAGGGATATTTTTTGGGTCAGCGACAAGAGAGTTATATCGGGTAGCTATAAATGGATTAGTTATATTTTCGAATAGTTCGCTAGACTTATATTCAATTGGACTGGTTTTTCCATGTCTAACCTTTTTCGCATTTA
Organism: Thermoproteota archaeon; assembly: GCA_030861915.1. Taxonomy (GTDB): domain Archaea; phylum Thermoproteota; class Nitrososphaeria; order Nitrososphaerales; family Nitrososphaeraceae; genus TH5893. The sequence continues at coordinate 13,797 of JALZES010000054.1, read as the reverse complement.
TTATTTTCCCTCCGAATGCATTAACTATTCCTTCATGCCCTAGACAGATACCCAAAATAGGTGTTTTTGGTCCTAAGTTGACTATAATATCTGTACAGTTTCCGAAGTACCTCCGATCTGCCGGGTGTCCAGGTCCGGGGGATATAATGATACCGTCTGGGTTCATTTCCAAGACTGAGGCAGAACTTAGTTTGTCGTTCCGTTGTACTATGGCTTGAGCGTCAAGTTTCCCCAATATCTGAGCGATGTTGTAAACAAATGAGTCATAGTTATCGATAACTAGAATCCTCAACGCCCGTTGTCACTACATTTTTGAGAGGAGAATAAGCATAAAAACCTTCTAGGATGTCGACTAGAAATACATTATTAGATACGAGGATGACGAATTTTTTGGTTGTATTGACGATGAAGACAATATAACAGGCTGTTTTGTCGTGATACAACTATCTTATCTGATTTTGCATACTCCCTGATTGTGAAACCAACTCCCTTTGCCATTCGCTTAAGTTCGCAAGCTATATTAAATGTTGGACACACTTTCAACTTAACTTCATTTGTGATCCATATTGACTAAAGTCTTCATAAATGGTTATGGAAACATAGGTCGCAGACTTGCCAGCGCAATTTCGGGCGACAAAGAGATTCAGCTGGTAGGAATCGCAAAATATACCGCTGACGAAAAAACGCAGGAGGCCCTCCGAAACAATTTTGATATTTATGTTCCTAAAGAGAAAATGAAGGAATTTACAGATAAACGGTACAAGCCTACCGGCATTATAGAGCAAGCAGTAGAAAGATGCGATATAGTAATAGATGCGGCTAAAGAAGGTGGAGGATTTCTTAACAAGAAGAAATTATACGATCCTATAAATAGGCCTGCAATCTTTCAGGGCGGTGAACATAGGCACGGCAAGTACTCAGTTGCTGATATGATTCACAACTCAAGGGTCAACTACGAGAAAGCTAGCGACCGAACCTATGTCATCCAGGGGAGTTGCAATGTTTCAGGAATGGGACGGATTATCCAACCCTTAATCGAAGGATTTGGGGATGAAATAACACGGTTTGACGTAGCTTTGATAAGGAGATGGGCCGATCTGGAGGATTCCAAGCAGGTGAAGGATTCAATCGAGTGGGACGCTAATCCTCATCATCAAGATGATGTTAAAGATTTCATACCCACGGCCAACCTGTATGTGGATGCTTACAAGGTGCCTTCGAGAATGATGCACCTCCATCAAATGTCAATAAGATTCAAAACAAAGGCACCGAGCAAGGATTCAATTATGGAAACTTTCAGAAAAGAATTTGGGATTGCAATTTTGAATTCGGCTTCAGGAACTGCCCAGGTAAGGAAAAAAGCAATGGAACTGGGATTTTCCCATGGAGATACCAATATGGTGCATATTCACCAAGAAGTTGTTCGTGTAGAACAGGACGTAGTAAAAATACCTTATTCTGACGACCAGACAGGAATGGTAATACCAGAGAACTATTTGCTTTTACAATCCATGGCTCGCAAGCTCAGCAAGAGAGAAGCGCTGACAAAAACTGACAGTCTTTTTCAAATGCAACACAAAAAGAAGACCTTAGAAGAAGAATTTAATTGACCAGACTAATGAGCCAAGATGCCAATTCAAATGCGAAATAATTTATTAACCTGACGGTTCACTAGAAGCACAATATATTACGAAATATGTACACGAATGTTAAAACTCTGAGTGTAACGGATTTGTACCAGTACAGTGGTCGTGTTTACGCACCCTTCGCACAATCTTACTTTTCACAATCAAAGAGCAAGATTCTTTCTTCCTCCCTATCTAATGCTGTTGCTTACATCCGTATCAGAATCTAGCTCGCGATGGCTTCTCGTAATACGAGGAGAAGAAGATATTTCAAGACCAAATTGTTCGGTTGGACATTTAGTGCGGAAGTTTCGAACAGTTTGAATCACCAATCTAGCCTTTAGTGCGGAATGCAGCTGAGGCGCAGTCAGTAGGAAAGCGAATACAACCAAAAGCTTCGAGAGAGCATGACTACTTTAACCAAAAAGAGTGCCACAGGAAGAAAAACATACCTAGCAGAGGCCGTTATATACAGCATCCTGCGGCATGTGGACAATAGCCTCAGGAAGTATTCAACACTATAGACTCCTAATAAGATCCCTGACCTACGGAAGGGAAATAGATAAACTATGCAATAGATGCTTCAAGCTTATCCTCCTTTACACAAGATACATGCGTTGGGAGAAGATTACAGAATGGAGATAAAGAGAATCAAAAAGAACAACTTCAGAACCTAGAGGAACGAGGTATTCCAGTCGGATAGTGCAAGAGAAACAAATGGAAGACGGAAATGAAATATTGTACTTCGAAAAGCAAGTTAGGGATGGTTAGTCCCACGAGAGGGATTATGAAGTATATGTTGTTCTACTAGTTGAGCTGCGCAGGTTATTGCGTGGCAAAGTAACACAGAGTATATTTTCTATGTTTCTTCTAGAATAAAGGATTATGAGGAATCTGATAATGGATGGTCTACAGCATGGGTCGAAGGAATGTGGCGATATTCCGAGTTTGCTGACTCACTAAAAAATGATTGTTTAAGACAATCCACAATGAGCTAGCAAAAATGGAGAGGAACACAAACCGTAACTTACTTATCAGTCACGAGTTGCCAAGGTTTTAGACTTTATAAACACTAGCCACAGAATATTTAATTGAATATTTCGAATTTGAATTAAGGAGCTCCTCCTCGTAGTTATTCTTTTCAGAAACTACGTAAAAATCTCTAGCAATTTGATGTAGTGCATTTTAATAAGGATTTTCAGGTTATACCTGAAGAAATCTCCTCAAACATTCGGTGTAATAAGAGCGACAGAATATTTAACTATAGTCTACGCACTCACTAGCTAGGTTAGTGATAGATACATTACTCTCTAAAAGCAACATAGGTTTACTCTTTTTCATCGCAATAATAGCGACGATCTTGTCAGTTCTTTCTTATCAGTACTCTTCTTTTACTGCTAGTAAAATTGCCGGAATAGCATCCGACGATGTTCGATCTAATGCTAGAATAGAGGCCTATCACTTATCACAAATACTAATTCATAGCATTAATTCGATTACGAGTAACTTAGCTGCTCTTACAAACTCGCTGCCATTGTTATACTCTGATAATCAAACCATCAAGTTTCTATTAAATAATGCACAGGACAGCACCGACGAATTAACGAATGCTTATTATTTGCTGGATTCCAACGGAAAAGTTACTTCTTGGAGCAATAGCGGTGACGCAGAATTAGATTTTGAAAGAGGTGTTGACCTTAGCAAAATGGAGTACTATTTGACTCCTAGAAGCACAAAGCTTCCTTATTATAGCACCGTTAACCGATCCCCTAGCGGCGATAAAATTTTCATTTCATTTCCTATCTTTGACAGGACTGAAGATGCAGTAAGAAATAGTGATCCACCCAATACAACAGACAGATTCAGAGGCGTAATTGTGTCTGCCATTGATGTAAATAGAGTAGGAAAATTTTTGCAAGATAGGCTCTCTCCTGAGCTTGTAAGCAACATAGGCCTAATGGATAAGAATGGCATTTTTCTTTATGCGAGAAACGAGTCTTTAATTGGCAAAAACTTCTTATCGAGAGATTTTCAATCTACTATCCCTTCGGATATCAAAGATTCGTACAATGATATATTGAAGCGTTCGCTCGGGCCTAAGGATGGTGCTCAGGATGTTTCAATAAGTGACAAGACTACTACAATCTCGTACCGGCCCATAATAATCGATGGAAAACAACTTTGGACATTGTACATAGGGTCGCCGCATACCTTGACAAGCGATGTTGGGCTTCTAATAGATCAGCAAAAAAACTTTAGCACATTAGTAGTCATGATTATAGGAGCAATAGCTGTTGGAATCGCATTTATTATTCTTTCATGGAATAAAAGGCTCAAAACTTCGGTAACGAATAGGACACTCGAGTTAAAGAAGGCAAATGATTCCTTAATTGAGTCAAATAGACTACTTGCTACTGCTAATGAACAACTGAAGGTTCACGACAGGATGCAGAAGGAATTCATAAATGTAGCGGCTCATGAGTTGCGTACCCCTATCATGCCGATATTAGGAGACGCACAATATATTGAACGGCAATTTGATAGCGAAGATCTCAGGATACAAATAGAAAGGGACCAGGTCTCTTCCCTAATACGTAATGCAAAGAGGCTGGACAGATTGGCATCCGACATATTAGATGTTACCAGAATTGAGAGCAATTCTTTGAGACTAAATAAGGAAATGTTTAACCTTAAGGACGTAGTACTGAGTAATCTTGCCGACATAAAGAGATTTGAGTATGAAGGATCACGTTTTCCAGATATAGAATATGCACCTAGGGACATATTCATCAATGCGGATAAAGGCAGATTATCTCAGGTAATAACCAACTTGCTAAACAATGCTATTAAATTCACCGATAAAGGATTGATAACGATAGATGCCAGTGAAACTGATAGGGAGGTCATTGTCAGTATAAGAGATTCAGGCAGCGGAATAGATCACGAGATATTTCCGAATCTTTTCTCGAAATTTATCACGAAATCGGATCGTGGAACTGGCTTAGGACTCTTTATATCAAAAAGTATTATAGAATCGCATGGTGGTAGGATCTGGGCTGAAAACAACCAAATCGGACCGGGAGCAACATTTTACTTTTCATTGCCTATCGCAGGTAGCGACCTTGATAAGCTTTGACTGAAAATCTACAGGAGATTATAATAATATTATCTTGTTTCTATCAAACTTAGTGGTTCGTTTGACAATGTTTAATAATAGTTGCGCTATTTTGGAAATATCATGGTCAACAATTCATCAGACGAAGGCCCCATAAAAGTGATGGTTGTTGATGACGAAAAAGATATTTTACGTATAATAAAACGAGATCTCGAAGCGGATAATAATTCATTTAGAGTAGACACTTTTCATAGCAGTGAATTGGCTCTGCAGGCTTTTGATAATCACCCTAGGGATTATTACGATTTAATATTAACGGATATTCGTATGCCGAAAATGAACGGCTTTGAATTGTACCGCCGAATAAAGGAAAAAAACCCATCTATGAAGATAGCCTTTATAACCGCCTTTGAAATCAATAGAGAAGAATTTAACAAAGTCTTGCCTTCGATCGATGTAAAGGACTTCATTATCAAACCAATCAGCATGTCCCATCTAATTGTAAAGCTAAAATCAATAGTGAAAGGATCCTGAGCCAGTTTTGCATGGATAAACATCTTGAAGTCATAGCTATTGCCATGTCCATTACTATTTTCCTTTTTTAATGATATGTATCTATAAGAAATTATAAGAAAGAATCTTTTTGAAATTAGTTAACAGGATAGCAATGTTAAACTAAGCTCGTATGATAAGCCTTCAAGTTAAGTATGATCCAATTTTCGCCAAAGCATATAGGCAAGGACGACGTGATAATAATCTAGGTTACGGTGCTACAACACATGGAGGAAATTCATAATGTCTACGGATTTTAAGAGAATGATAGAGATAGTCCTTCAGGAGAAACCTGAGATAAATGCTGAGATTGTTAAGGATATGATTGAGGAAAAGAAAAGAACTATTGGTGCGGGATACCTTACTGACCAAGGAGCTCTTTTTCTTGTAGCAGCAGATCTAGGGGTGTCGTTCGAAAATGCTCCAAAGACAGGTTCTGGAATCAAGGATCTATACATAGGTGCTAAAGACATAACCGTTACCGGACGAGTTATGAATATTTATCCCACCCGTAAATTTGTAAGAAAGGAAACTCAAGAGGAAATCAGGAACAGAACCATTGCTATTTACGATAATGATTCCGCAGTAAAAATCAAGTTGTGGGACTCACTTACTAATTTTCCTGAAGAGAAGGAATTGAAGCCAGGCGATTTGATAAAGATATCTAGAGGCTATGTTAAATCATCACTTAATGGAAGTCCTCTCGTTAATCTAGGTTCTAACAGTTCCATCGAAAAAATACACGATAATAATTCATCTGTTCCTGATATTGATTCTATTACCATCGGTGTGGATGATATCAAACAACCGCGTGATTTTGCTGTGGTAACGGGCAGAGTGAGTTTGAACCCTAGGATCTCAGAGTTCACCAATGCCAGAGGAGAAGCTGGTAAGTCACTTCAGTTACAATTATCCAATAAAGATAATAGTAGATCTGTTCGCGCAATAATTTGGAATGTTGATGAACTCAAAATTCCAAAAGTATTGGAAGATGGAATACAACTGAAATTGATAGGGGTTCGGATCAAACAAGGAAACCCTCAGTACGGAAATTCAGATTATGAGGTACACGGTGACGAGGGAACTTTATTGGAATTCTCAGGAAACCAACTCGAAGTAGAAGTAATGCCCCTAAGGATAATATCTGTTGGAAGAGAGACTAAGAGAGGAACAATTAGCTGTCTAGCAGTTGATAGGTCACATAAATATTTCACGCTCAACATTGATGGTAGCCTCATGACTTCTGAAATCAGCCAAGACACGGTGGTCGAATGTATTCCAAGCAGGATCTTTGGGAGCTCCATCGTATTGTCTGCTGATGATTCCTACATTAGAGTGGTAGAGGATGATTCTTCATTTCCCCGCGCCTCTCTACTTGAGTCCAAAATAAAGGATGTTGGTTCTTCTCAGGATCCTGTTCTCATAGAAGCCATAGTACTACAAACGCCAAACGAAACAGAGGTGAGTACTAAAAGCGCAGAGAACATTCCGCTTGCGGATACCATAGTAGGCGACGACACCGGAGAGATCAAATTGATAGGTTGGCGAGAGCAAAGCTCAGAAATCAGGAAACTGAACGTTGGAGACAGGATAAAGGTCGCAGGGGCTACCATCAACAGCAGAACAGGGGCAAAGCAGGAACTCACTTTAAGGCCGTTCTCGTCTGTAGTGAGGATGAACTGACCCCCTGTTCCCTTATCTCTGCGGATAGCTTTCTGACCTAGTGTCCTGAGTAAATTACCGATATTGCAACTAGCAACCAGAAGATATTATAAGTCCCAGTTTAATCCTTCCAGAATCCCCGGGTCATCACGTACTGCCTTTCCGCTTCATAGATTGCCCTATATAATTCCGAATCTTGATCTGTGTTACGCAAGATACGTGCGGCGCTGTCGGCCCCTATTCCATAGCCGGCCAAAACTATGAGTGCCCTCTTGCCAAAGTTGTTTATTAGCGATGCTACTTTCCATGCACGATTAAATTTGTGGTTTTCCTCATCTGATAGCAGCCCCCCATAGAGTTTTCTTGTTATTATTTTGTCCAACTCACTGTCGAAATGCGATGTGGCTGTCACTAGCCTGGAATGGCAAAGAGGACAGGAGATCCTATTAGATATCTCTTTTGTTTGCATAAGTCTTTCCCATCTGCCACACCTCACGCAGATCAGTTTATGTTTTGTCTTCTCCAGTCTTTCCCTTACCAATTCTATTACACCCTTTTCTATACTCAAAGGGTTAGCTGAAAATTTGGAAGTATGTTCCAAAATTGGTTTTGCCAACGCTGAGAACTCATCAACTTCCCTCCAATGTAGGGAAATAGATCTCGTTCGGAACATCTCGAATATATTTTGTGTTCTAATAATATCGTATTTATCATGAACCAATTCTCGTATTGATTCTTTACTAACTGGTGTTTTTGAGTATCTGTCGTATATTACACGAGCGATTCTTTTGTCATAGACGACTCCCTTATTTACTATTCCGAACCTTTTCGACACCATCCAGACCTTCCAGTTTATGTTATGGGTTCCGTCCATAGAGGCAATTAGTACTGCTTCTATGTCGAAGACGTCATTGAAGAAAGATTCCACCAGGCTTTTTCCGATCCTAGCGGTCGAAGAAAGCACAATTCTGTAGGAGTCAGCTCTGGTTTCAACCAAATACCCCAACTGTGATGAAAGTATTGTTGACATCAACGAGGCAATGGTGTTATTTACTTTTGTACCAAAAGAGCTGTGAATTACTATTGTATTCTTTGAAATAGAACTCTCCACAACAATATTGTATGAATCAGGTATTACATCTAAAACCTCCAGCGTCTTGCGCATGATATCGCTTGAAAGCTTTAGCGTATTCTTTGTTGCTTGGTTACGTACATTTCCGACTTCTCGTGCTGTTTCATAATCGACAGGTATCATTTCACCGTTCCAATATGGGATATTGATTGCAGCACCGCTGAGAGGCTCAACGTTAACTCGCGTCTTCTTTTCGTCGACCGATACAATACGCCATTGAGATCCTTTTAGCACAAAGACATTTCCTCTCTCGCCATAGTCGCCTACAAACTCTTGGTCTAAACTACCAATCCTTCTATTATTTATTATATCAATAACTTCAAATTTTAGAACCTCTGGAATCATAGACAAGTTATCAAAGTGATATTTGTATGCCCTTATTGTTCGGCGGTAGGACTGAGTACTTTGGTCATATCTGATAAGACCCTGGCTGTGCAGAAGCTCTACGCACGCAACCAGATTTTGGTAGGCTAGGGTTCTAAATGGATATGCATGCGTGAACATTTTGAATGTCGGTTCTAAATTGATTGAATTTTTTGCTTGGATGCACAGACCCACCACGTGATGAGCTAAGACATCAAGTGGTTCTTTATGAATCACCTGCTCCTCTATGAACCGCTCCTTCATTTTTCTTATAATGGCAAGCGCTTCGATCTCATCATCCGGATTATTTATTACGATTAAACCTTTTGCGGATCTTGCTTGCCTGTGTCTGCTCCTTCCGATCCTCTGAATAAGTTTCGAAACCTGTCTCGGCGAACCGTAGTGAACGACAAGCTGGACCGACCCAATATCTAGGCCCAATTCGAGAGAAGAAGTGCAGACGACGATCCCTGCCGAACCAGACCTCAGTCTATTTTCGGTTTCTTCACGCATATCTCTTGATAAAGAGCCATGATGAACATCTACGTTGACTTTGTCGCTATTCCTCAAAATAGCGCCCATATATTCTGCCTCGTCTCTCGTATTAGTAAACAACAATGTCGAGCCTGCTACGCGATTCGTCGCAACATAATTTGCTATAAACCTGGCTGCGTCATTCAGAGAACCATTGACAAACTTTAAATCTATATCATATTCTCTCATACTCTTATCGACCAGTATTGCACACTTTCTATTTGCGCCGGCAACAAATCTGCTTGTCTCATCCAAGCTACTCAGTGTAGCAGAAAGTCCTATTCTTGTGATGGATTTAGAGGAGACTGATTGTAACCTTTCAAGACTTAGCGACATATGTGCCCCTCGCTCACTTGATATAAGTTCATGGACTTCATCCACGATTACCCACTCAAGATCCCGTAATGCAATTAACATTTTCTGATTCGTAAGAATCGCCCCAAGCGATTCAGGAGTTGTAATCAATATTTCAGGGGGGTTTTCGACTATTCTCCGTCTCGTTTTGGTATTCGTATCACCATGTCTTATTTCTACACGGAGACCTTCGGATTCGGCATACTTTACTATCCTTCGCAAAACATCGTTGTTAAGTGCCCTCAACGGCGTAACATAAATTACTCGTATTTTTCCTTCTCGATCATCTAATGTGCTGATGCTGGATAGCATTGAAAAAACAGGTATGACGGCGGCTTCTGTTTTCCCTGACCCGGTTGGCGCTACCAATAGGCAATTAATCCTCCGTGCAATTACAGGAAGTGCCTTCTCCTGGATCCTTGTGGTAGACTGAAATCCTTGTTTCCTAAATTTTTTGACGATTAGTTGGTCTATGCTCGTCTCCTAATCACTTGTGGATGTTTCGGGCGGGGTTTGCTGCTTCCGATGCTTCGGTTTGAGGGTGGCAACACTATTATCGTATATGAGAGCAGCTAAAACACCTGCCACAAACAACCCCAGAGCAACCCACACAAGCAGATCAAAATTTGCTACTAGTTGGCCTACCATAACGCATACCTATTGTTTTCTCATTAAATATAAGCGTTATATCCTAAAATAAATATATACTCACTTACATCTGATAGCGAATGGAAAGTACGGCTGATGCAGGGCTACAAAAAGATGAAAGCGACCACAAAAAAACCAAGGCGGTAGCCTTGCTCTCAGGGGGATTAGATAGCAGCCTTGCAGTACGAATGATGTTGGATCAGGGAGTAGAAGTAGAAGCAATCGCAATTAAGACGCCATTTTGTGATTTTGACTGCGGAAAGGGATGTGGACACAGGGTGAAGCAGGTTTCTGTTGAGCTAGGAATACCCTTAAAAACAGTCTATTTTGGAGAAGAGTACCTAAAAATGTTAAAAAAGCCGAAGCACGGGTACGGCTCAGGGATGAACCCGTGCATCGATTGCAGGACAATGATGTATAGGGAAGCAAAAAAGCATATGGAAAAAACGGGTGCAGACTTTATAGTTACAGGAGAGGTTCTGTTTCAAAGGCCTATGAGTCAAAATAACCGTGCTCTTCGCATTATCGAGGAGGAAACGGATACCGCTGGTAAGGTCTTGAGACCACTTTCTGCGAAACTCCTTCCGGCTACTGAAGCTGAGAAAGATAACCTTGTCAAAAGAGAATATCTGGGGGACATAAAGGGCAGATCCAGAAAGGGTCAACTCAAACTTGCAAAACATTTTAGCATTGAAGACCCACCTAATGCTGCCGGCGGATGCTTGCTCACTGACCCCGCGTTTTCGAAAAGAATTAAGGACACTTTTGAGCATGCAGCTGATATTCCAAGCATCAATGATGTAGAACTGTTAAAGTTAGGCAGGCATTTTAGGATGTCAAGTGATGCCAAGTTAATTGTAGGTCGTAATATGGAAGAAAATGAAAAGATCAAAAATATGTTTCTGCCTAGCGACATTCTTTTAGAAGCCAAAGACTATGTAGGTCCTACATGTTTGCTAAGAAGTAAGAGCTATGACGAGTCAACTGTAAATGCCTCTGCTAGCATCCTTCTCCGGTATGCTGATTCTCCAAAAGATGGCAAATGCTCAGTCACGGCTACGACCTGCGACAATACAATAATAGAAATATATGCTGAGTCTGCTCAGGATGAAGAAATTTCTAGATTAAGAATCTAAATCGACTAGACTGTAAATGACTTTTGACCACTAGGACTATTTGGCTTGAACCCACAATTTACAATATTCATTAACAGATGGGTAATGCATGCAAAAGCCGCCAATTTACTTAAAAGCAGTTACTCTTAAAAGCATTAGCGACGTATCTGATATTAAAAAGGATGCTAAAAAAGAGATGATTATAATCTTAAGAGTTACACCCCTAGCGCATAAGGATGTTGAAGAACTGCGCAAGGCCATTGAAGACCTCTATAAGTACGTCCAGTCCTCTGGGGGAGATATAGCACGCTTGGGCGAAGAGCGAGTAGTTATTACCCCTCCAAGCGTCAAGATATGGAAAGGAATTTGAGGTACGAGGTAATGATTTTATTTGGTAAATCTTTTTGTGTGTTCAAAGATAATGAGAGGTACGAGGCTTCAAACTTGCTTTTAAACCAATTTTACCGCCTCAAGAACTGAAGGATGTTGTGTTTGTATTTTTAGCATCCTGTTTATTGAAGCGGCAAGGTTTTGTACCTTAGATCGCTCACCATGATTAACCAACACACGTCTTAGTTTTGGTCTGAGCCTCCTTACGTAATTCATGAGCTGATTATAGTCACTATGAACATCCAATCCATCAATTTTCTCTACCATACAATGAAGCTCAATGTCCTGTCCGTCCACTGACAGTTGTTTTCCGCCTTCCTGAATGAACCTTCCCAAACTTCCAGGCATCTGATATGAAGTTAAAATGATCTTGCTATCCTGTCTTTCCGAAATTTGTTTTAAATAGTGAAGCAATGGTCCCCCATTCTTCGTAAATAATGGAGAAAGTATTATTGCTGGTTCATTATCCAAAATGTGTGACTGAACTATTGTAAAGTGTCCTGAATGAAATGGATTTTTGCTAGCTTGGTAGACAAGATTGTTTGTTTCCTCCGAGAGATATTCGGAATAAACTTCATGGATGGACCAGATATCAGCTATGGATTTCTCCGCTAAAACGTTGGTTTTAACAATTTTACCCGATGTAATGAGTTTATTGATAATTAGTAAAAGTTCTTGGGCTAGTCCAATGTGGGGAATTGGAAGTAATACTATTCCCTTGTTAATAAGAGTGGAATTCATACTATCGACAAGCCGTTGAACTGCCAATTCATAATCTGGAAATATATCTTCTTTATTGCCGTAAGTGCTCTCGATTATGAGGGTTTCTACTCTTGGAAAATTAAATGTAGGTCTGCCGAATAAGATCGATTCCTGGAATCGCATCTCGCCAGTATATACAATGTTGTGATCACCATTTCCTATATGGAGATGCATCACACTAGACCCTAAAATATGGCATGAATGTGTAAGCGTAAGCTTTACATCAGGAGAAATGTCCGTGACAATACCTAGATTAAGAGGAATTGTGTGGACAATCACTTTTTCAATATCTTCAGCAGAATAGACTGCTTCATCGGCTGTTTTTTTAACATATTGCGTCTGCTCCCATACCATCAGAGGCAAGGTTGGCTCTGAACAGAATGCTGGACCATCATATCCGTACTTAAAGAGAAAGGGCAGAAAACCGCTATGAGATAAGTGTGCATGACTTATGATCACGGCATCTAGTTCATTGACCTCAATACCTGTAATATCCAATCGTGGTAAAATGTCCACGGATTCCTTGGCGAACTCGTTTAGTCCACAGTCGAGTAAAATCTTGCTTTCGTGTGTGGACAATAGGATTGCGGACCGTCCGACCTCAGCAAATCCTCCTAGGGCAATGATACTCGCCTCTGCAAATGAATCATCCAATTTTGATCTAAATATGCGCTCTCCAACGTTCTTGTAGAATTGAATGCGTTCTTCTGCTGTGTCACTGATGACTTTATGGATGTTTCCTACAACACTCATGTCCGACGGTTTCCTTCTAAATTTTAATTTCCATCCTGTTTTTTCGATTATCTCGAAATTGTTGCGTTCAATACTAGTACTGAGTTCAACTGGATTTCGCACATAGATAACTACTTCTCCCAATGCATCATCAAAGAAAATGCATTCTGTTTGAATTTCTTTTGAAACGATACTATTTAACAGGCCTATTGTTTCAGTTTTCGGTTTTCTTATAGATTCGTCTGTTCGAATGACAATTCTCTTTCTTAAAGTGTTTACCATGTTTGATATAACTTGATTGTTCTTCAATAGATATGCGGGATTATCAGAATACAGCGCAATGCTAGGCCCTTCATATTCTATCTTAGTAAGGCTGGATTCCTTGGGAAGACCCTGAAGTATTGAAGCCATTATATTTTGATTATTTGGACCATTATAGGATGACTTATTTTGCATATTTTCACACTAGGATCTAAACAACAAGCGAGCTTTCCGACTACAGGCTTTGGTAAGTTCACACTTTACCTTTAAAGAGTGTTTCGCTTCATGATAGCTATGCCACTGAAATTTAACCGAACTAATATCAAAGTTGAAATAGTATTTTGGTTTATAATTACCACTGAGAAAGTTTGGTAAATATAGATTCAGATTCTGGTGAAGGAAGGTTTGGTGAAGGCGGGGGGACTGGTGGATACAGACCTCAGAGGGACTATGGTGGCTATGGCTCCAGGAGTCGTGGTGGCTTTGCGGGCCCAAGACCATTTAGACCATCGCCGGTTAGAGTAGGAGAGGAATTTGTTGTTAGGATTGAAT
>JALZES010000042.1 GCA_030861915.1 Thermoproteota archaeon | reverse complement strand
TGTTCAGCCTGCCATTACCAATAGCCCAAGGCACCTGAACAACTAAACTAAAACTATCGTAATTCGTTACGATAGCCACCGATCAGTGGTGGTAGTATTAGGATTTCAGTCTGGTCCTTTGGTACGTTAAGAACGAAGACGCGCATACTATTAGTGGCCTTGGAAAACCTACGCTTTGAGCAAATGCAGTTATTGTCACTCGTATACGTGACGACCTCGCCTTTTTATTATTTTTATTATGTTTACGGAGATGTAGGTGGCAATTATCGTGCAACTTTCGTTATTATTATTATTATTATCATTATATTATCATCGTCATCATTATCATCATCATCATTATTGTCTAGGTGGCTGTAGAGCATGAGTCTTGTACGACAAGCGACACAATTTCTATAATTTAGTCCTGGAGAATCTTTGTTAACATAAATATGCAAATTTACATAAGTATGCAAATATCAGTATGCAAATTTACATTCTTATGAGCACCACGATATTGTAAGAAAAGAAGCAAATCTTTAGAGGCAAAAGCCGAAAAACGAAATGAAAAACATTAAAGCAAAAGATATATCACTCCTGGTTTTACAACATATTTGGGAATTTTTAGTATTTAGTTAGAAATGTCTTCTGTTGTTTGCCTCTCACATAGGGAAGATGTCGACGGTATCTTGTCTGCTGCGTTGATAAAGGCCGTTTCTAAGACTAAAAGAATTCAAATTGTCTTGGCAGATTATGCTAATATTATATCTAAGCTGCAAAAGATTTCCGCCGCTGCATCATATGAGGACAGTAGTAAATGTAAAAATAACAGCGGTAGCGGTAGCATCAATCCTACTTCCACTTCTACCACTACCACTAAAATTGGCGTAGGCAAACCCCAAAGGCTTTTTATTTGCGATCTGGGTCTTAGCAAGAAAACAGAGGACAAATTCCTTGGACTCTTAAAGGAGATTATCTCAAAGGGAATTAAGGTAACATACTTTGATCATCATGACATTAATGATGAACTGAGAAAAAAATTGAAAAAGACCGGAGTTACTCTGATCCATTCAGTCGAAGAATGTACGTCTGTCCAGATATATACTAAATACAAAAATAAACTAGATTCACACGCGGCATTTTTTGCTGCATCGGCCGCTTTAACTGACTACATGGAATGCAGACCACTGGCCTCAGCCATAATGTCTAGATACGATAGGCAGTTTCTAATGTTAGAAGCTACGGCACTTTCGTACATGATATCTTCAAATCAACACAACGAGGAATTCCTTGTCCACGCAGTCAATACATTGTCAGAGATGAAGTACCCGCATGAAATAGAAGGGGGATTTGCCATCGCAGAACGCTATGCAAAGAAAGTAGCCGATGGGGTCAGGGTAATTCAGGATTCTATTGCCATAAAGAAAAAAGTGGCGTATACACAAAGCATCTCGGATCTGTCGGCTAGCGTTATAGTAAATTTCGTTCTCGGCATATCCGAAAAACCAGTAGCTATGGTTTACCGCCTCAAAGACGACATCAATTCTTATATCATTTCAATTAGGGCATCGAAGGCCTGCGACGTCCATCTGGGCCGGATTGTTAATGAAGTTGCCTCGAATCTGGGGGGAAGTGGCGGAGGACACGAAAAAGCCTGCGGGGCTGTTATACCAAAGGGTAGACTAGAAGATTTTATCAATACCATTGACAAGCATGTAGGAAAGTAGATGATTTTCGGGGAGTGTGGAAGATTTATCGTAATTCGAAAGATCCTTAAATTACATCTGGCGACGAATGTGTCAAACGACTAAAGTGGGAAGAGCAAGAACCAGGTACAAATAGTAATTGTTATAATCAGACTAAATGGGAAATTACGATTTGGTCATAATTATAATTATAATTATATATATTCAGCTCTCCGACTCGATCCTGAGTGCAAATTGACACACTCAGCCTCTTCTGTTTATATCCCAAGTCTTTATTCTCTCACAAGTCTCCGTTTAACGGCCAAACCATCTTTTGGCCCAAGTGGAACAAGAAAAACAAGTATATTGACTAGCGACTTCACAGAAGGTGTCTGTTATCTGACGTTAATAGGGCTACTGGGAATCTACCTGCCACAAACCATCTACGGAGATGGTCTTACTGCGGAGAATCTTCCCCCTGCAACGGTAGGTGATAGACAGGCTAGTCTATTTGTAAAAATTAGTCCACCAATTCTGACTACCGAGAGTCAGGAAAATGCTTTCCTTCAGTTCAGGTTATTTGATGAGAGAGACAATCAAACCATTAAGTTTGTAACATATGAGATAGCCATAAGGAAAGCAGATGCGCCACAGGACAGTAGGCCTCTTTTGAGAGACTTCTTTCATGCGCCAAACGGGTTATTAACCATAAAAGTTGATCCAACCGAAAGTGGATCGGTACAGCTATTCGGAGATAGAGATCCTTTTCAAAATGCACTTGTTGCTGACCCTGGTGGAACTGTAAATATTAGAGGTCCTATCTTAACAGATGGAGGTCTTTACCATATTGAAGTTAGGATTTTTGGAATTGATAACATTAGAAATATTTTCACGCCGGAAAATGCGCCAAGATTTGATTCCTATCTGAGCATTGGTGATATTACATATCACAATTTGACATATAACGGCCAGGACTATAACAGCACATTAATTTCATACTATGACGAAATAGAAGGCTTTAATTTTAATCCTCAAACTCAGCAGATTTCCTGGTCGATGCCATTTGATTGGAATACTACTAG
>JALZES010000133.1 GCA_030861915.1 Thermoproteota archaeon | reverse complement strand
ATCTCATGGGGTTGGACTAATGACTGATACGAGTGGTAAAAGATTACTCCTCCTATTATAACCATTCCTATAGCAGCCATCATAGCTGCGAAGCTTTCAACCTTGTGATATCCGAAATGGAATTTTTTATCAGGAGGTCTGTGGGCAATCCTTAAACCGAGAAGGACAATGAAAGAGATAGTAGCATCCGATATAGAATCTATCCCATCTGCTGTGGCGACGACGCTGCCACTGATATATCCAGTTACAAGCTCTGCGACACCAATACTGATTAATGTAACAACAGAAATCCTCGCAATCCTTTGACCTGCCACTATTCCTTCGTTAACTAGGTCTTTGTGAGATGCTTTTGTTGACAAAAATTCTGCATTCTTTGTCTCGTCTCTTCCCTGCGAATAATCATCCAATTTTATAAGATGAGGAGATATGGGATCAATCATATTTAAAGATAGATCTGGACAAATTCCACTACTTTGCAAAAATACCTCCGTATGATATTTATTATGCAAATATTCTTAAAAGACTTCAGATTACTGAGAATCTGCAATTCAGCGGTTAATAAGGACAAACGTAACCAAACAGCAGGGCATTTTATAATCATGATATGATTGACTAAAAACGAATAAAGCCTTGTGCAATTCGATACAAGACGGTCAATAAATGATCAATTACTTATATTGTCAGTGATTTACCTAGGTACATGAAAAAAACAAAGTGCATTGCATTCCATTCTTATAAGGGCGGAACTGGGAAGACTACTTTAGCATCTAATCTTGCTACACTCTTGGTAAGAAAAGGATATAGAGTATGCTTGCTAGATTTGGATGTATACGCACCCAGTTTACAGTCATATTTCGAAATTAGGCCTCGAAAGTGGATTAACGATTATCTTGATTCCAATGCCGAAGTTGGAGAGGTAATGCAAGACCTGACAAATCTTGTCGAAAAAACTACTCCAGAATTAGACGGAACACGAGACTATGATTCCAATCTCAACCTGTCTACACAAGGCAAACTATGGGTAGGGTTCTCAAGTGCCAAGAAGGAGGAAATTCAGAAACTTGAAGGTAGCGGAGGTGCTGGGAACAGGAAACAATTTCTCAGGAAGTTTATGCTCCTACGCGAACAACTTGTGACTGACTACGATGCTGATTATATCCTAGTTGATACCAGCCCAGGCATAAGGCAATGGTCTATAAATGTGCTAGCAGTAGCAGATATTTTACTTTTGACTTTGAAAATGGGTGACCTTGATGTGGACGGTACTAAGAAAATTGTAGAAGAGGTATACAATATATTCACAGGATTTGGCACTCCTTCGTTTCTCCTCTGCAACAGAGTAGCTGGATACTGTGTCCCACATACATATGCGATTTCAAAGAATTCGCAGGGACTAATTGAGCTCCAGAAACACGAAGAATCAAGTGCAGTAAGTGTGCTATCTAATGATATAGGAATGAAAATAATATCTTCTATCCCATGTTATTGTGACATCCAATTCCTAAAAAAAGAGTTTCTAACAGCACTAAAGTATCCTGATCATCCGTTCACAAAACAATTAGAAAAGTTGATCGAATCTCTTTCACTATAGTTACTGACCAGTACTGCTTTCATGTTGCTCGTTATTCTGATTTTATGCGAGCAATAAATTCCTGTATATCAATTGGCTTTCCAATAAAACATGCCTCCAGGTCAGAAGACAGAGCAAATATTGCCCTCAATGCTTTAATCTTTATATCATAAGCAGTCATGAAACACACTTTTACCTCGTTATCTATTTCTTTCATCTTGTCGTATAACTCAAACCCGTCCATCTGGGGAAGCCTAATATCTATTATTAGTAGGTCATATGTCTTGACTTCAAATCTAGATAAAGCTAGCTCATAAAAATTACTTCTCAATTACTGTCAAGGCTCTCTTGATGGTTCAAATTGAAGAGACACAAGACTACATAAGATATCTCCATGCATGCAATATAGTAAGTGGCTCATTGGGCATTATAGAAATTTAAATATCCAATGAGCCATATGACAGATAATGTCAAGCAATATCAATTATCGGATTCACCCTGATATTGAGATCGTATCCGAACCTGGCACGTCTATAGATACTTCAGTAA